>JAICUO010000486.1 GCA_025935815.1 Streptosporangiaceae bacterium | reverse complement strand
GGGGTCATCGTGAACTGGGCGAAGGCCAGGCCCGCCCGGCTCCCGCTGCTGGAGACCACCCTGCCGGGCAGCGAACTGCGCGGCGACCAGGGGGTCGCCGCGGTGTCCGCCGTCCTCGCGGGACTGCCGGGCTGGCTGTCCGATCAGGTCAAGGCGGTTTCCGCCAGCGCCCCCAGCTCCGGGCCCGGTCCCTCAGTGCGGCTGTACCTGTCCGGTGGCGTGACGGTCGACTGGGGAGGTCCCGACCGCCTCAGCGTCAAGGCCCAGGAACTAGCGACCTTGATGCGCGACACCGGGCGGCCTGGCGACACGGTGCAACCTGGAAGCACGGTGCAACCTGGAAGGACAGCGCAGCCCGGAAACACAGCGCAGCCCGGAAACACAGCGCAGCCCGGCAGCTCAGGCCAGCCCGGCCCGGTGCGCTACTCCGACGTCAGCGCCCCTGGGACCGTCGTCACCAAATGAGGCGCTACCGAATGGGGCACCGCTTCCGTGAGACAATGGAGAAGGAACAGCGACACGTTGAGAGGGTTCGGGCGTGGTTAGTTGACCCTGGTGGCCAGCCACCCTACTGTCCCTATCAATCGTAGGACAGCATAACTCTAAATCTCAACCTGAAGGTGAAACCTGTCGGCGGAATTTGCGCCGGGGAGCCGAGGGCCAGGTTCGCCAGGCAGGATCGGGGCTGGGCCGCCGTGTCGTCGGAGGGCAGTGTCGGAAGGCAGCGTCGCCGGAAGGGCAGTGTTGCCGGAAGGCGCAGCCGGAGGCAACAGGTGACCCGGATTGCAAGACGAGCGGAAAGGTACCCTCCTCGTGGCAGCACCGCAGAACTATCTGGCGGTCATCAAGGTCGTCGGAATCGGCGGGGGCGGTGTCAACGCCGTCAATCGCATGATCGAAGAGGGGCTCAAGGGCGTCGAGTTCATCGCGATCAACACCGACGCGCAGGCCTTGCTGATGAGCGACGCCGACGTCAAGCTGGACGTCGGCCGTGAGCTCACCCGCGGCCTGGGCGCCGGCGCGAACCCGGACGTCGGCGAGCGGGCGGCCGAGGATCACCGCGAGGAGATCGAGGAAGTCCTCAAGGGCGCCGACATGGTCTTCGTCACCGCGGGCGAGGGCGGCGGCACCGGCACCGGCGGCGCCCCCGTCGTCGCCAGCGTGGCCCGCTCGCTCGGCGCGCTGACCATCGGCGTGGTGACCCGGCCGTTCGGCTTTGAGGGCAAGCGGCGCGCGGTCCAGGCCGAGACGGGCATCGAGCGGCTGCGGGCCGACGTCGACACCCTGATCGTCATCCCGAATGACCGGCTGCTGTCCATCTCCGACCGGCATGTCAGCGTCCTGGACGCGTTCAAGGCCGCCGACCAGGTGCTGCTGTCCGGTGTTCAGGGCATCACCGACCTGATCACCACGCCGGGCCTGATCAACCTCGACTTCGCCGACGTCAAGTCGGTCATGTCCGGGGCCGGGTCCGCGCTGATGGGCATCGGGTCCTCGCGCGGCGACGACCGGGCTGTGGCCGCCGCCGAGATGGCGATTTCCTCGCCGCTGCTCGAGGCGTCCATTGACGGGGCGCACGGCGTCCTGCTGTCCATCCAGGGCGGCTCGGATCTCGGGCTGTTCGAGATCAACGAGGCCGCGCAACTCGTCTCCAACTCCGCCGCGGTTGACGCGAACATCATCTTCGGCGCGGTCATCGACGACGCTCTCGGCGACGAGGTCCGTGTCACCGTGATCGCGGCCGGCTTCGATGAGCAGCGGCCGTCCCGGTCCTCGACGGCCGCGACCGCTAGCGGCTCGGGTTACGGGGGCCTGGCGACCGGCAGCCCGCTGGGCGGGTCCAGCGCCGGGACAGGCGGTTCGGGGGCGAGCGGAGCCTCAGGCAGCGGGCCAAGCGCGGCGGCGTCTCGCCCGGCCGCCACGTCGAACTGGGGGAACTCCCGGCCGGGTCCCTCGGCTAGTTCCGGGAGCGCCAGCGGGGAGGGCGCCGGCGGCAGCGCGCCGCTATCGCCGGCCGCTGATCACCCCGTGCGGCCGGCGCCCCATCTGTCGTCGGACAGCCTTACGTCGCCAAGCACGCCGTCGCCAGGCACGGTGCCGACGAGCTACGTGCCCGCCCCGGTCGCGTTCGTGTCCGGCGATGACGACGATGATTACCCGACGGACGACGGGGCGGGGTACGCCGCTGGCGATGGCCATGCTTCGGGAGACACCTCCGGGCCGCTTGCCCCGGCGGGCGTCTCTGGCGCGGCCACGCGGCCCGAGATGCCGCGAGCGGTGCCGGAGAAGTCATTTGACAGCGCCGCGACCCGCCGCCGCCCGGTGGTCTTCGAGGAGGAAGACGACCTGGATGTGCCCGACTTCCTCAAGTGACTCCGGCGTTGCCCGCCGGTCGGAGCTAGCGGCGCGGCTAGCGGAGGTCACCGCCCGGATTGAGAAGGCGTGTGCCATGGCCGGGCGGAACCTGTCCGAGGTCACGCTGATCGCCGTCACCAAGACCTACCCGGCCGAGGATGTGCGGCTGCTGAGCGAGCTCGGCGTTCACGATTTCGGGGAGAACCGCGATCAAGAGGGCAGCGTGAAGGCGGCCCAATCCGTTGAGCTCGATATCGCCTGGCATTTCATCGGCCAACTGCAGACCCGCAAGGCGAGCAGCGTGGCGCGGTACGCCGATTACGTGCACTCCGTTGACCGGGCGCGGCTCGTCAGCCACCTCGGCACCGCGGCCAGGGCGGCTGGCCGCGAGGTAACCTGCCTGGTCCAGGTGAGCATTGACGGGGACCCGGAGCGGGGCGGGGTGCCCGCCAGCGGCGTCGCGGCGGTCGCGGAGGCGATCGAGGCCGAGCCGAGCCTGGTGCTCGGCGGGGTCATGGCGATCGCGCCGATGGGGATGGACCCCGCGGCCGCCTTCGCCGCGCTGAGCGACATCGCTGGCACCGTCCGTGCCATCCGGCCCGCGGCGGGCATCATTTCCGCCGGAATGAGCAGCGACCTGGAGGATGCCGTCGCGGCCGGGGCGACACACCTGAGAATTGGTACGGCGTTGCTCGGCGATAGAAAGCCTCCGGTCCGGTAATGTCCGTCGCATAGATGTGGTCGGATACGCGGCGACGCGTTGTGCACGACGGAGGACTGAAGGATGGCCAGCGCGATGCGCAAGATGGCGGTCTACCTTGGCCTCGTGGAGGACGACGATCGTCGCTATCAGGACAAGTACGACGCGTACGAGGACTACGACGACTACGACGAGCAGGCCGACGACGTGGAGGCCACGCCCGCGCACGCTGACTACGGCTACCCGGTGAACGAGCACCCGGTGGCGCACGCGCCTCAGCAGGTTGAGCTCGCCCGTATCACGACGCTCCATCCGCGCACTTACAATGAGGCTCGTACCATCGGTGAGCACTTCCGCGAGGGCACCCCGGTGATCATGAACCTGACCGAGATGGTCGACAGCGACGCCCGGCGTCTGGTCGACTTCGCGGCGGGGCTGATCTTCGGCCTGCGCGGGTCCATCGACAAGGTGACCAACAAGGTGTTCTTGCTCTCACCAGCGAACGTCGAGGTCACCGCCGAGGACAAGGCGCGCATCGCGGAGCGAGGCTTCTTCAACCAGAGCTAGCCGTCCTCGTGGCTAGCCGACAGTAGTAGGTGGTGGGCCACAGTGGGCATCGTCAAGGTAGTTCTCACCTACCTGCTTGAGTTCTTCCTGCTCCTGCTGATCGGAACGATGATCATCAGCTGGATCAGGGCGTTCGCGCGCGACTGGCACCCGACGGGCGTCGTCTTGGTGATCTGTGAGTCCATCCTCACAGTGACAGATCCGCCGCTGAAATTGCTACGTCGCTACATCCCTCCCCTTCGGCTCGGTACAGTAGCACTCGACCTCAGCTTCATGGTCCTGTTCATTGTGGTACTGATTTTGCTGCAAGTGGTCGTCCCGCTGCTCTAATCGTGTACCGTGCTGTGACAAGGACGGTGCCAAGGAACGAACACGGTGCTGAGGAACGCAGCCAACCGCGCCGAGGAGACGAGATGCCGCTGACGCCCGCGGATGTGCGGAACAAGCAGTTCAGTACGACCAGGCTCAGGCCCGGCTACGACGAGGAAGAGGTCGATGCCTTCCTCGACGAGGTCGAGGGTGAGCTCGACCGTCTGATCCAGGAGAATGAGGAGCTCCGGGCCAAGCTGGCGGAGGTCCTGCGTGGTGGCGGGAAGCCGGGTATCCCCGCGCTGAGCTCGCCGCTGTCCGACCAGACCAGGACGGACCTAACGGCCGAGACGTCCATGCCGATGATGGAGCAGCGCCGTCCCGAGCCCATGATGATGGGCGAGCGGATGAGCCACTCCTCGGTCGAGGACAACATGGACACCGCGGCCCGAGTGCTGTCGCTGGCCCAGCAGACGGCCGACCAGGCGATCGCCGACGCCCGCCGCGAGGCGGACGAGACGCTCAACCGGGCCCGCCGCGAGGCTGATGACGTGCTCACCAAGGCACGTCGCCAGGCCGAGCAGATCACTGGTGACGCCCGCGCCCGCGCCGAGAGCCTGGAGCGGGACGCCCAGGAGAGGCACCGCCAGGCGATGGGCTCGCTGGTGCAGCAGCGCGAGGAGCTTGAGCGCCGCGTCGATGACCTGCGGGCGTTCGAGCGTGAGTACCGCAGCCGCCTGAAGGCCTACCTTGAGGGGCAGCTCCGTGACCTGGAGGCGGGCGTGACCGACAGCGGCACGTTCCCCGTGGTTCCGCCAGCGCCTCCCGCTCCGCCGCAGCTTCCCGCTGGCCTTGGACAGCCCGCCCTCCGTAACGGTGGTGCCCCGCCGGCTCCCGGCCAGTTCTCTGCTGGCCCGGAGACCGGGGTGCAGCACGTGGGCGGCTTCCCGGTCGGTGGTGGCACGTCGGTTCACGAGCGCCGCTAGTCCTGCGACCCTACGACTTCGGGCGGCGCGCCCGGTCACGCGAGGAGATGAAGGGTGATCCGGTTTAGCGCCGCACTGGTCGTGGTCGCGATCGGGGTGCTCATCGCGGGAGTGGCCGCCAGCAGCCTGCCGTTCGTGTACGTGGCGATTGGCATCAGCGCCGTAGCGCTGCTCGTGCTGGCTGCGGGCGTGGTATTCAAGCGCGACGAGCTATTCAGCGAGGAAGCGCAGGCGACGGCGGGAACGCCCGTCGCGGGAACACAGCCTGCCGCGGGAGCGAACGTCGGGGGAGCGAGCCAGCCGCGAGTGGCGGCCGGGGTCGGTGGCAGTGTCTCCGGAAGCACGATTTCCGGGGACGCTGCCTTTTCCCGCGACGCTGCCCTTTCCCGGGACGCTGCCCTTTCCCGGGACGCTGCCCTTTCCCGGGACGCTGCCCTTTCCCGGGACGCGGCCTTTTCCAGAGACGGTGCCTTGTCTAGAGACGGGGCCTTTTCCGGGGGCGACGCCTTCGGGGATTGGGCATCGACCCGGTATGCCCAGCCGGCTCCCGCCCAGCAAGAACACGATGGCACGCCGGGGCGGGCAGGGGCATGGCCCCCGTCGGCCCCCGGCGTCGTGGCTGCCGGGGACACGTTTTCCGGGACGCCCGCGCCGCTCCCGCCGGCGTCCTTCCGGCGGCCCCCGGCGCCACCGACTCGAGCCGATCCGGTGCTCCCGTGGGCGGACTCGCTGCCTACCCGCGTCGACATCAGCGGCACCCCGCGCACGCCGGGCGCGGATACGGGTTCCTCGCCCTCTGGATCCTCATCGTCGTCCGGGCCTTCGGCTGGACTTCCCGCGAACGGGCTGCTTCCGGGTGGGAAGTTCGCCTGGCGCGATATCACCTGGGACGACAGCGCCGGCGACAAGCCTCGCGCGGGCGAGCGGGACAGCGGCGAGCGCGACGGCGGTGAGGAAGAGACCGACCCGACGGCCGCGACCGTGCGCATCGCCCCATTGGCGAGCACACCGCCGCCGGCGAGCGCGGTTCCGCCGGCGAGCGCGGGCACGCCCAGCTGGTTTGATGACGTCGATGACGCCAGCGATGCCACCCTGTCGCTCGGCCAGCCCGGACGCGACGACCACTTGTCGTTCCCGGTCGGCGAGGCGCCGGCCCATGCGGTGGCCCACGATATCGAGGTGCCGGCGGACACCGGCGACGACGTCGACCTGGACGCCACCGCG
>JAICUO010000153.1 GCA_025935815.1 Streptosporangiaceae bacterium | reverse complement strand
GGCACGCCCTACGAGGGCGACGTCGAGCCGCGCACGCTGCTCTCGGACTTCATCCGCCACCAGGCCGGCCTCACCGGCACCAAGGTCGGCTGCGAGCACGGGGTCTGCGGCGCGTGCACGGTCATTGTCGACGGCCGGGCGGTGCGCTCGTGCCTGATGCTGGCCGTCCAGGCGGCGGGCAGCGAGGTGACCACGATCGAGGGGCTAGCCCCGGACGGCGCCCTCGGCCCGCTGCAGCAGGCGATGCGGGACTCCCATAGCTTCCAGTGCGGATTCTGCACGCCAGGGTTCGTCATGCAGGCCTCCGCGTTCCTGCGCGCCCACCCGGACGCCGGCGAGCAGGAGATCCGCGAAGCGCTGTCCGGCAACATCTGCCGTTGTACCGGGTACCAGAGCATCATCGATGGCGTCCTGCTGGCCGCGCGGCGCAGCAGGGAAGGCTGACGAAGGGAGCGACGATGGCTCAGATCGCGGCCCAGCGTTACACGGGCGCCAGCGTCAAGCGCTCGGAGGACCCGCGCATCCTCGCGGGCCGGGGGCGCTACGTCGACGACATCAAGCTGCCGGGGATGCTGCACGCGGCGTTCGTGCGCTCGCCGCTGGCCCACGCGCGGGTGCTCGCGGTGGATGCCTCGGCCGCCCGGGCCCTGCCGGGGGTCGTCGCGGTGCTCACCGGGGCGGACCTGGACGCGGTGACGATCCCCGGGCAGGACCCGCTGTTCGCGATGATGGCCGGCCCGGGCCCCAAGCCCGAGTACACCCTGCTGGCGACCGGCAAGGTGCGGTTCGCGGGCGACCCGGTGGCGGTCGTGGTCGCCGAGAGCCGGTACCTGGCCGAGGACGGGTGCGAGCTGGTCGAGGTCGACTACGCGGACCTGCCCCCGGTCATCAGCGCGGCTTTCGCCCTCGACCCGGCCAGCCCGCCGCTGTTCGCCAACCTGGGGAACAACATCATCGGCCCGCACAAGCGCAGCGAGTTCGGCGACGTCGCCGGCGTCTTCGCGGCGGCCGACCGGGTCGCGGAGTTCCGCATCGACGTGCATCGCCACCAGAACGTGCCCATGGAAGGACGCGGCTGCGTGGCGAGCTACGATGCCGGCTCGGGCACCCTGACGGTGCACGCGGCGACGCAGAGCGTGCACGTCACCAGGATGGGCGCCGCCATGCGGCTCGGCATCGAGGCGGACAAGGTGCGCGTCGTGGCCGGCGACATCGGGGGCTCGTTCGGCCTGAAGATCGGCGCCTCCAGGGAAGAGCTGGCCGTCGCGGCCGCGTCGCGTGCCCTGGGCAGGCCGGTCAAGTGGATCGAGGACCGCAGCGAGAACCTGACCGCGTCCGGGCAGGCCCGCGAGGAGAGCTTCAACGTCCGGGCCGCTGTCAGCGACGACGGTGACCTGCTCGGGCTGGACGTCGCGATGGTGGTCGACACCGGCGCGTATCCGGTCATGGGCACGATGGTCCCGGCAATCATCGAGATGATGCTGCCCGGCCCGTACAAGCTGGCGGCGCTGGGCTTCGAGTCGACCGCGGTCACCACCAACAAGGCGTCCTACATCGCCTACCGAGGCCCGTGGGCGTCGGAGACGTTCGTGCGGGAACGCGTCCTTGACCTCCTCGCGAAGGACCTCGGCCTTGACCCGCTCGAGATCCGGCTGCGCAACCTCGCCCCGCGCACCGACCCGCCCTTCACCATGATCACCGGGCGCCCGCTGGCCGGGGTCACCGCCAAGGAGTCACTGGAGCGCATCGCCCAGGTCGTGGACATCCCGGCCTTCCGGCGCCGGCAGGCCGAAGAACGCGCCCGAGGCCGCTACCTCGGCATCGGCCTGGCCACCTTCATCGAGGCGGCGCCCGGCCCGCGCTCACCCGAGGGCCCCAGCGGCCCGATGGGCATGGAGTTCATGCGGCTCACGCTGGCCGACGACGGCGTCGTGACCCTGTTCACCGGCCAGATGCCACACGGGCAGAGCCACCAGACCACCCTCGCCCAGATCGCCGCCGACGAATTCGGCGTGCCATTCGAGCAGGTCCGCGTCATCGTCGGCGACAGCGACGTGGTGCCGTTCGGGCTGACGGGCGGCAGCCGGTCGGCCACCATGACCGGCGGCGTCACGCTGCACGGCGCCCGCCAGCTGAAGGGCAAGGTGCTCGATTTCGCGGCGCACCTCATCGAGGCCAGCGCCCAGGATCTCGACATCGTCGACGGCCAGGTCCAGGTGCGCGGCGACCCCGACAGCGCGATCCCGGTGGCAGAGGTCGCCCGGCAGGCCGCGTCGGGGGAGTTCGGCGCCGATGTCGACACCAACTTCGAAGTCGAAGCCTCGTTCGACGGCGGCGAAGGCGGCTGGTCGGGCGGCAGCCATTGCGCCATCGTCGAGGTCGACGCCGAGACCGGCCTGGTGCGGATCGAGCGGTACGTCGCCGCCGAGGACTGCGGCGCGCTCATCAACCCCGCGGTCGTCGAGGGCCAGATCCGAGGCGGCATCGCGCAGGGGATCGGCGCCGTGCTGCTTGAGCGGTCAGCCTACGACCAGGACGGCAACTACCAGTCAGCCACGTTCATGGACTACCTGCTGCCGACCGCCTGCGACGTTCCCCGGATCGAGATCGAGCACCTCCAGACCGTGCCGCTGGACGCTGACGTCAACTTCCGGGGCGTCGGCGAGGGCGGCATGATCATCGCGCCGCCCACGCTGGTGAACGCGATCGAGGACGCCCTCACGCCGTTCGGCGTGCGGATCTGCGAGCAGCACCTGCCCCCGGCGCGCATCCTGGAGCTCATAGCCGCGGCGGACGCCGGTTAACCGCCCGACTACGGCGGAGCTCCGGCGGCGGTGACCGCTCACGCGCCGGGCTGGCCGGCGGCGGTGAGCCCGGTCAAGATGACGTCGATCTCCCAGCGCAGGTGCTGCCGGTGCTGGTCGGGGGTCGCCATGGTCACGGGCACGCGGTCGAGGGCGGCGGCGGTGACGAAGAGGCCGAGCAGGTCCAGGGCGGCCGGGATGGTGGCCTCCGGGATCCCGCCTTCGGCGAGCAGGTCCCGGACTCGCCCGGTGATGGCGATGGCGTTGGGGCCGTCCGGGATCGTAGTGAGCGCCACCCGGGCGAGGCCGCCGTGCCCGCTGGCGGCAGTGATGGACTCCAGGAGCAGCCAGGCCAGGCGCTGCCGCCAGTCGCCCCCGGGCAGGGGGGCGCTGGCGACCACGGCCATGACGTGGTCGAACATCGCGGCCAGGAGGTCTTCCCGGTTCGCGACGTATACGTAGAGGGCGGACGCGCCGGTGTCGAGCTCCTCGGCGACCCGCCGCATGCTCACTGCGTCGAGGCCCTCTCGCTCGGCCACCGCTAGCGAGGCGCGCACGATGGCGGCCCGGCTCAGCGCGGGCCGGACGGGGCCGCCCCGGCGGCTGACCGGCTCACGGGAACGAAGGCTCACGCCCAAGAGTCTACGGCCGTCATTTCCTGACGTACACTGTTCGTTAGCGAACAGTGTACGCAAGGAGGATCGGATGGCGGTAGGGACCGTGAGCGAGCCGGCGACCGGCTACCGGTGGCGGTGGCAAGCACTCGCCGTGGTGCTGATCGCCGAGACGATGGACATCCTGGACACCACCACCGTCAACGTGGCCGGTCCCTCGGTGAGCCGGTCCATCGGCGGCGGGATCGGCCTGGTCCAGTGGCTGTCGGCCTCCTACACGCTCGCCCTGGCGGTGCTGCTCATTACCGGCGGCCGGCTGGGCGACCGCTACGGGCAGCGGCGGATGTTCCTGGTCGGGGCAGCCGGGTTCACCGTCGCGTCCGTGGCCTGCGGCCTGTCGGTAACCCCGCCGATGCTGATCGCCGCCCGGCTCGCCCAGGGGGCCTTCGGCGCTGTCCTGCTGCCCCAGGGGATCGGCCTGCTGACCACGGCGTTCTCGCAGAAGGACATCGGCAAGGCGTTCAGCGCGTACGCCCCCGTCCTGTCGCTCGCCGCCATCCTCGGGCCGCTGGCCGCTGGGGGACTCATCCGCTGGGACGTGGCCGGGGCCGGCTGGCGGCTGATCTTCCTGGTCAACCTCGTCTTCGGCGCCGCCGCCATCGCGGGCGGGCTCCGCTACCTGCCCGCCGACGGCCCGGTGACCGTGCGACGCCTCGACGGCCGCGGAGTGGCCATCGCCGCGGGCGCCATGTTCCTGCTCATCTACCCGCTGATCCAGGGCCGCGCGGAGGGCTGGCCGTGGTGGACGTTCACGCTGCTGGCGGCGGGCATCGCCGGCTTCGGGCTCTTCGCCCGCCATGAGCGCCGCAGCGCCGCCCCGCTCATCGAGCCCGCCCTGCTGCGCCGCCGCACCTACCTGGCCGGGGCCACCGTCGCTCTCGCCTTCTTCGCCGCTTCCGCCGGGGTCATGCTCGTCTTGTCCCTCTACGCCCAGTACGGCCTCGGGTACACGGCGCTCGGCGCCGGGCTGATGCTCACCCCGGTCGCGGCCGGCAACGTCACCGGCGCCCTGGCCGCGATGCGACTCGCGCCCCGCCTCGGCGGCCGGGCAACCATCCAGGCCAGCCTGGTCGTCGCGGTGGCGGGCCTGGCGAGCATCGCGCTCATGGGGTCGCTCCCCGGCCAGCGACCGGGCGGGCTCATCCTCGCCGGGCCGGTCTTCGCTCTCGGCTGCGGGCTCGGCGGGATCATCGCGCCCCTTTTCTCCACCGTCCTGGCCGGGATCACGCCCGCCGAGACCGGCAGCGCCGCGGGCTCCCTGGGCGCCATCCAGCAACTCGCCGGATCGGCCGGGGTCGCCACCATCGCGACCCTCTACACCGCCACCAGCCACCCCGCCGCCCGCGGCCTGGCCATCATTGCCCTCGCCGGCGCGGGCCTGCTCGCCGCCGGAGCCGCCCTCACCCTCCTCCTGCCGCCGGCCCGCCGCGATGGCGACAGCGACCAGCCCGAAGCGAACTGAGCGGCTACCGCTCCACGTAGGCGGCGAGATTCGTCAGGGAAGAGGCGAGGCCCGCGGCGTGATCCTCGGGCGAGATGCCATCCGGAACGTCCTGCGCGACGATGTCGACCCGCGTCCCCGCCTCGACCGCGGTGACCTGCCAGGTCATCGTCATGGTGCCGGCGTAGGCGGGGTCATCGGAGACGAAGTCCACCGCCTGCACGACCCGCTCGCCAGGGACGATGCCGACGAAGCGCGCCTCGACGATGTCAGAATCAGCGGTCGCCTTGCCAGGTGCGCCTGAGCCGTCGGCATAGGTCAGCACCATCCGGTACGACCCGCCCGGCCGGGCGTCGAACCACTCGAACCGGCCAGTCATCCCGCCAGGAGGGAGCCAGGCCAACAGCGCCTCGGGGTCGACGAGAGCGGCCCAGACGCGCCCGGGAGGGGCGGCCACTACCCGCGACCCCCGGTCCGTGTGCGGCATGGCACGATCCTAGCGCCACCTGCCGATGACAGCGGGATGCGGCACGTCGCCAGGTCGGGCGCGGGCGAGACTGAGGAGTGCCGTAAGCCCCACCCGGGCGGCAGCCGCGAAGCGTGGAAGGCGCCGGGGTCCTGGCTTCGCACTATTCGGCGGCGTCCTGGCCGTCACCACCGTCGTGCTGGTCCTGTTCACCGTGCTCCTTCCCGGGCACTGACCGGCTACCCGCGCGGCTCGCCCGGGCGGCCGCCAACCCAGCCAGTCGGGGGGCGTTCATCGCGCCCTTGAATATGTTTCATCTTTCATTAGGCTCGGCAGGTGAGGCCGGGCTATGGCGCCCGTCCCGCGCACCGCAGGGAGGTCGCCGTGCTGCCTGGGATGGCCATCTCGGTGGTCCGGTCATGACCGGCGACAAGGAGGTCCTCCAGAAGTCGACCCGGGACCTGGATCAGACCCGCGCCAGCCTCGCGGCGTGGCTGGCCGGGAAGCTGCCGGCCGGGTCGGCGCCCGAGGTGACGGAGCTGACCGCCCCATCCACCGGCCAGTCCAGCGAGACCCTGTTCTTCACCGCCGCCTGGCACGACGGCCGCGCCCCGCAGGCCCGCCGGCTGGTCGCCAGGGTCGCCCCGCAGCCGGTGGACATGCCCGTGTTCCCCAGCTACCAGATGGAGCGGGAATTCCAGGTGATCCGCTTGGTCGGGGCGCTCACCGACGTCCCGGTGCCCGAGGCGGTCTGGGTCGAGCCCGACCCGGCGCCGCTCGGGACACCGTTCTACGTCATGAGCCGAATTGACGGAGTCGTCCCCGACGACATCACCTACAACAGCGACGGCTGGCTCCTGGAGGCCAGCCGCGAGGAGCAGCGGCGCTTGCAGGAGTCGACCGTCAGCGCGCTGGCCGCGCTGCACGCCGTGCCCGACCCGGAGCGGAACTTCGACTTCCTGCAGTTCCCGCAGGCCGGGGACACGGCCCTGCGCCGGCACGTCGCGCACGCGCAGGCGTGGTACGACCACGCGGTATCGCTGGGGGGCCGCTGCCCGCTCATCGAGCGGGGATTTGGCTGGCTGGCGGAGAACTGGCCCGCCGAGCCTGGCGAGACGGTGCTGAGCTGGGGCGACGCCAGGGTCAACAACGTGATCTACCAGGACTTCCGCCCGGCCGCCCTCCTCGACTGGGAGATGGCGGGGCTCGGCCCGCGCGAGATCGACATCTCGTGGCTGGTGGGCGGCCACGACGTCTTCCAGGAGATCGCGGGCCTGTTCGGCTCGCCCGGGATGCCGGACTTCATGCGGCTGGATGATGTCGTGGCCCAGTACGAGGCGGCGACCGGTCACCAGGTGCGCGACATCGGCTTCTACCTCACGTACACGGCGATCCAGTGGGCCATCGTGTTCGTCATCGTGGGCCTGCGGCGGGTGCGCTTCGGGGAGCAGGCGATGCCCGACGACATCCATGACCTGATCATCAACCGCGGCCCGCTCGAGCAGATGCTCTGAAGGAGGCAATCGCCCGTGCCCGTGCCCATGGACGAGTACCCGGTCCACCAGCTCCCGCTGTCGCTTGCGTACGTGGGAACCGGCGACCGTAACTTCTATGATCGCTGCTACTTCGCCGGCCACGACCGCACGGGCGACATCCTGCTGATCACCGGGCTCGGCGTGTACCCCAACCTGGGCGTCACTGACGCTTACGCGACCGTGCGGCGCGGGGACCGGCAGTGGGCGGTGCGGTTCTCCGACGCCCTCGGCGACGACCGGCTGCACCAGCGGGTCGGCCCGTACGCCATCGAGGTGATCGAGCCGCTGCGCCGGATCCGGCTGGCCTGCGACGGCGATGAGCACGGCATCGGCTTCGACCTCACGTGGGACGGCTCGTTCCCGGCTGTTCACGAGGCCCAGCACGTCGCCAGGAACGGGCGGCGGCTTTTCCTGGACGCGTCCCGCTTCGCGCAGCTGGGGACCTGGGCCGGCGTGCTGCGCGTCGGCGGCGACGAGATCACCGTCGACCCCGCCCGCTGGATCGGGGCGCGTGACCGGTCCTGGGGCCTGCGCCCGGTCGGGGAGCCGGAGCCGCCCGGCCGGCCCGCGGAGCCGGGCTTCCAGGGATTCTGGTGGGTGTACAGCCAGCTGCGCTTCGATGACTACGCCATCGTCTTGCTGGCCCAGGAGGAGCCGGACGGCTTTCGCAGCACTAACGACGCCGTGCGGATCTGGGGCGATGGCCGCCGCGAGCAGCTGGGCTGGCCGGAGTTCGACATCCGGTACCGGCCGGGCACCCGCCATCCCGAGCACGTCACCATCCACGTCAAGACCCGGGGCGGCAAGCCGCTGGCGGTGGAGGCCGAGACCCTGACCTCGGTCGCCTTGCACGTCGGGGCCGGCTACAGCGGCGACCCGGAGTGGAGCCACGGCCAGTGGAAGGGCCAGGACTGGGCGTCGGGGAGCGTGTACGACCTGACCGACCCCGCCATCACTGGCCGCGTCCCGTACGGCGTGATCGACCATGCCTGCCGGGTCACCTGCGACGGGGCCGAGGGCTGGGGCATCTTCGAGCACGCCACCATCGGCCGCCACGAGCCCACCGGCTTCGCCGACTTCGGGTCGGTCGCTCCCTGATCCGCCGTTCTACATCAACCTCGACCCGGCGCCAGATTCCCGGGGCGCTGATCGCACGGGCGATTTCAGCTGTCCAGGCCGAGGGTGAACGTCGGGCGGGGGGTGGTGCCGGGCAGCTTGTGCTCGGGTGAGAGCCGGCGGATCGCGGTCCCGGTGGCCAGGAACTCGGTGGCGTGCATGCCCCAGACGTAGTTGTTGACGACCAGGTTCACCCCCACGATACCGTTGGCGCCGGCGTCGGCGGCCTCGCCCTGCATGCGGCCGAGCGCCAGCTCGCGGGCCTCGTAGGTTCCCTGCGTGAACTGCGCCATCTCGACGTTGTTGCCTGACTGCTGGAGCATCTGCCGGAACGACATGTGGGCGATGTGGTACACGCAGGCGCCCATGACGAAGGCGACCGGGACCGCGCCCGCCACCAGCAGCCGGAAGAAGTCCTGCGCGGACAGGTCGGAGGTGAAGGCCCGGCCACCGGGGGCGCGGAAGGCGCCGTCGCCGCGCAGCGAGCGGACCGCCGTGCCAGTCGCCACGAAGTCGATGACGTCCTCGCCCCAGACGTAGTCCTGGATCTGGATCTGGACCCCGACGATCCCGTCGGCGTTCAGCTGCGCGGCCTCCGCGCGCATCCGGGACATGGCCAGGTCGCGCGCGTGGTACATCGCCTGCGACAAGATGCCAAGCTCCATGTTCTGCGACCATTTACCGGCCTGGACGCCGATGTGGTAAACGGACGAGCCGAGCACGAAGCCCAGCGGCTCGAAGCCGGCCTCGCCGAGCAGCGTGTACTCCGACACCGACAGGTCGGACGTGAATACCCCGCCGGGATTAGCGCCGGCCGTCATCCCGAGCCTGCCCGATGCCTGCGCGGGCTCCCAGCTGGCCGGCTGCGGTGGATTCTGTCCGTACATGGTCATCTACTCACTTTCACGGATGAGAAAGCGCTAGCGTACATCTCGCCCGATAGGGAAGGGGAGATCACGTGCGCATAAGCCTTGGCGATGTGAGCTTGTGGTTCGACGTATCCGGGCCGACGGTCTTGCCGCGCGGAGACACGACGGTGGAGCGCCCGGTCCTGGTGGCCGTCCATGGCGGCCCCGGCATGGACCACGTCAACTTGAAGGACGGCCTGGGACCGAGGCGGCCGCGGTCGCCCGGCGGGACCTGGCCGAGCTGACCGAGGAATCCGCCGCTGAGTTCAACCGCGTTTGCTACCCGCTCTACAGCAGCAAGCCCGGCTTCGCCGAGGAGTCCCGCCTGCGCATGGCGCGGACCATCCACACCACCGACGTCAACCTGCACTACTTCCGCAACGAAGCCCCGCGCTTTGATCCCTGGTCGGTGCTCACCGCGGTCAGGTGCCCGGTGCTCGTCCTGGCCGGCGAGGACGATCCCGTCTGCCCGCTGCCGGTGGTCGAGGAAATGGCCAGCCAGCTGCCGGCGGACACCACCCGCATGGTGCGCCTGCCCGCAGCACGCCACAGCATCTTCCGCGACCGCCCGGACCTCGCGGTCCCCGCCGTCACCGACTTCGTCAGCCAGGTCAGCCAGGGGCACCAGGCCGGCTGGGCGAAGCCCGGGGCTTAGCCGCGAGGCATCGTGAAACGCCCTTGCTCCCAAGCGCGGAGCGGCCATTTCTGCCCGCTGGCGTGATGTTTCACCCAGCCTTCGAACGCTGAGTGCGTGAACGCGATATCAGGCTCCGCCTGGGCGCGCCGCTGGGCGTTGACGGCTGCCATCGCGGCGCTGTGGTGAAGCGCGGCGATGCGCTCAGCAAGCTCGGCGAGGGCATCGTCAACGTTGACCGTTTGCGAGCGTCCGCTGTTGCGGATGACGATGATCTCCGGATAGTCCGCGTGCCAGGCGCGCACAGCCGTATCGCGGGTATTGCGATGCTGGCCGCCGGGTCCGGTTCCGCGCGCGGTCTCCACGTGCACGGAAGGGTCATCCCGGCGCAGGGCGGGAGCGGTTATCCGCGGCGTCTTCTCGTCAAGCACGGTAACTGTCGCGTATGAGGTCTGCCGCATTCCCGCTTTGCCCTTCGGGGCCTTAGCGGGAATGTGCTGGACGCGGTGGACACCCGCTATTCAGCGCAGTGCCATGACGGGAGTGCGGGGCAGCGTGACTGTGATGGACCTGGTACCCGAACCAGAGATGCGCGCCGGCTGATCGTGGCGCGCGCTCCACGCGCTGATCGCACGGGCGATGCCGCCCGCGAATTCCTCAGCGTCCTGACCGCCCCGGCCGGGGCGGATCTCCACGATGCACATGAATAAACGATAGCGCTTCGTGGGCTGGCTCCCAGTCAGGCGGGCTTGCGAGCCAGGTCGTAGGCGAAGCTCACGGTCTCGGTGAACATATCGTCTAGGCCGAACGGGCGGAGGGCGGCTGCGAGGTCGGCATCGAACGCCGCCTCATGGTCGCCGAGGACCGAGGCGGGGAGGAACGAGGTCGACCGGATGAAGCCGGCCAGGTCCGGCAGGCGCCACTGGTGCCCGACGGCGAACTCCTGGTGCCCGCCCATCGCGAAGCCGGCGTCGGTGAGCACCTGATGATCGGGTCGCCGCCGCCGCGGCTCGTCCCAGTTGGCCGGAACCCGGTCCGCCGCGCCCAGGGCGGCCTGCCATCTGCCCACGGTTGCGGCCAGCGCCAACTGCCAGTCTTCGCCGCCCTCGTGCGGGCCAGACGACCAGCACAGCGCCACGCACCCGCCGGGCGGGAGCCAGCTCCGCAGCCGGGCGGCGACCCGGTCGCGGTCCAGCCGGTGGAAGGCGTTGCCGATCACGGCCAGCTCGAAGTGGCCGGGCGGCGCGTCGAGGGTCTCGGCGTCCGCCACGACCGCGTGGATGTTTTCCGCCCCCAGGGCCTCGGCCTTCGCCCGGACCATGCGCACCATGTCCGGTTCCCGGTCCACGGCCCAGGCTTGCGAGAACCACGGCGCCAGCGGGAACGCGAGCTGGCCGGTCCCGCAGGCCAGGTCGAGCAGCCGGCCACCGCCGGATACCGCGGCGCGCTGGATCAGGTCCCCGGTCATGGCCACCGGATAGGGGAGCCGGTAGCGGTTGTAGTGCCCGGCGGTCCCCTGGTAGAGGTCAGCCGCGAACCGCGATTCGTCGCCCGTCACGTCTTGCCCTTCCCAGCCTTGGGGCCATGGGTTCAGATTCGCTTATATGTTTGGGTTTTCCCGGAAAACCCAAACATATATGACTTTGCTTCAGTACTTGCCGAGGAAGGCCTTTACCTCCGGGCCGGCGACCTGGGCACCGTAGCCGGCGTTGATGACCAGGGCGGCGACCGCGACGTTATGGCCGGGGGCGAAGGCGACCATCCAGGAGTTCGGCTGTTCCTGATCCTGGACATCGGCGGTGCCGGTCTTGGCGTAGACGCCCGGGCCAAGCCCGATGCCCGCGGCTGTTCCCTCGGTGACCACATCGCGCATCATGGTCCGCAGCTGGGAGTCCGTGCCCGGCGGCAACGGCGTGGCGGACACTGCCGGGATGCCCGGGATGAGGACGGGCTGCCGGAACTGGCCGGACTCCACGGTCGCGGCGACCGACGCCATCGCCAGCGGGCTGGCGGTCAGCAGGCCCTCGCCGATGGCCTCCTGGGCCAGCTCGGAGCCGGAGGCAGCCGCCGGGGCGTGGAAGTACGTAGCCGACGCCCCGGGGATGCCGATGTTCCAGGGCTGGTTGAGGCCGTAGTAGGTGCTCGCGGTGGCGGCGAGCTGGCCGGACAGGTGGCCCCACCACTGGGTGAACGCGTTGTTGCACGACTGCGCGAAGTCGTAGGAGAACGGGGTGCCCGGGGGCTGCGACTCGCCCTGGTCGTTGGCGTAGGTAATACCTTGCACCGTGTAGGCCGCCGGGCACGAGACGGGGCTGCTCGCGCTGGTCAGCCCGCTGTTTATGAGTGCCGTCGCGGTGATGATCTTCATCGTGGAACCGGGTGCGACCGACGCGGTCAGCGCGAAGTCGTTGAAGCCGGAGTTGTTGGCGATCGCCAGGATGTGCCCGGTGGACGGCTCGATCGCGACGATCGCGCTGCCTTGGGCCTGGCTGACCGCGGCGCGCGCGGCGCGCTCGGCCCGCGGGCTGATCGTCGTGGCCAGCCGGCCCGCCTTCGGCGGGGTGACGACGGCCTGGCTGCGGGGAACCGCATGGCCGGCGGCGTCCTCGATCTGGACGGACAGGCCCGGGCGGCCCAGGCCGGCCGGCGCCCGCTGGCTCAGCAGGCTCGCGATGGTGGCCAGCCCGGGGTCGCCATAGGCGGACAACGGAGTGCCGGCGCTATCGGTGACCGAGGCGCCCGGTGGCGGCACGACCACGGCGGCCAGGTGCTGGCCCGCGGTGAGGTTAGGAGCGACAACGTCTGGCCGCCACTGGATGACCCAGCCGGGCGCGCCCGCCCGCTGGTAGGCCACCAGCGTCGAGTGGTAGCGCCAGGTGCCCGTCGCGGCGGCCGTGCCGGACGATCTTGCCACCTGCGCGGTGAGCCGGACCGTGACCGTCTCGGCGGGGGCCGCCCCGGCGGCCCCAGTGACCGGGTCCGCCCCGGGCGCGCCCGCCACGGACCCGGTCACCGCGCCGGCCAGCTTCCGCAGGTTCAGGTCGTGGCCGTAGGCGGTCAGCGCGGCCCGTGCGGCGGACGGGTCATCGGTCAGCCCGGCCGCCGTGCCGATGTCGCCGCTCGACCACGCCCGCAGGAAGGCGGCAGTGACCTGCTCCGCGCCGGCCAGGGACGAGGCCGGGGCGGTCGGCACTGTCCTCGGCGATGCTACGGCGGGCGAGGACCCGGCGAGCCGGGAACCGTCGGCGCTCCTGCCGCCGGGCGCGGCCCGCACGTTCACCACGATGGCGATCACGACGGCGCCCACCACGGCGGCGACCGCCGCAAGCGATGCGGCGACGATGACGCCGGTGCGGGGGCGCCGGGGCGGACCGCCGCGCTCGGAGAACCCGGCCGCGAAGGCCTCGTATCCCTCCCGCGGTGGCGCTCCCGGCGATTCGTCGCCGGAGTCACCGTGGCCGGAGTCCTGCGGGGGATAAGACACGATGGCGACATTACCGGTGACTGCAATTGGGGGTAAATGAGTATTCCTACTCACCCTGGCCGGCCGCGAGTATTCGCCGCCGGTGAAGCGCGCGCGTGGAAGGGGAACCCGGGGCAACCGGGCTATTAGGTCGGTGGGATGAGCTGGCGGTCCTAGGCTGGTGGGACGCCGGCCGGACCGCTATCGGGAGGGGACATGAGCAGCGCCGTGCCCTTGCGGATCGTCAAGGGGGATGCGACCAGCCCGCAGGCCAAGGGCCCGAAGGTGATCGCGCATGTCTGCAACGACCTGGGTGGCTGGGGCAAGGGATTCGTGCTGGCCATCTCCAGGAGGTGGCCGCAGCCCGAGCGCGACTACCGGGACTGGCACCGGCACCGGGCCGGCAACGACTTCGCCCTCGGCGCGGTGCGGCTGATCCCCGTCCAGGCCGACATCTGGGTCGCGAACATGATCGGGCAGCACGGGATGCGCGAGGGGAGCAACGGGCCGCCGATTCGCTACCCCGCCGTGGAGCAGTGCCTGCGCATCCTCGGCGACCGGGCGATCGAGCTCGGGGCTTCGGTGCACATGCCCAGGATCGGCTGCGGCCTGGCCGGAGGCCGCTGGGACCGGATCGAGCCGCTCATCGACGCCGCGCTGTGCCAGCGCGGCGTGCCCGTCACCGTCTACGACTTCGACACGTAGGCGGTGCACCTGGAAGGGAATCGGGGGTTAATGTGCCTTTGCGGGTTCAGCGCCAGCACGGCAGGCGAATTGGATG
>JAICUO010000656.1 GCA_025935815.1 Streptosporangiaceae bacterium | reverse complement strand
TTGTTCCTGTCCCGGCATCACGAGCCGGTGCCCGGCACCTGCGTTACCGTCACGCTGGAGGGCCAGCGCCCGCTCGTGGCGGAGGTGCAGGCGCTCGTGGCCGCCTCCTACCTGGACGTCCCGCGCCGGGTCACCTCGGGCCTGGACGCCTCACGGGTGGGCATGGTCTTGGCGGTCCTCGAACGGCGCGCGGGAGTGAAGGTCGGCAAGGCTGACGTCTTCGCGGCGACCGTCGGCGGCGTGCGGCTGACCGAGCCATCGGTGGACCTCGCCATCGCGCTGGCCATGGCCAGTTCGATTTCCAACCTGGCGATACCCCAGGGTGTGATCGCGTTCGGCGAGGTCGGGCTGGCGGGTGAGGTGCGGCCGGTGGCCGGGATACCCCGGCGGGTCACCGAGGCCGAGCGGATGGGGTTCCGGCGGGCGATCGTCCCGGCGGCCGGCGGCTCCCCGAGCGAGCGGAAGGCCGCCCCGGGAAAGGCCGCAACGGAAGCTCCGGCGGCGTCCGCGTCCCGCCGGAGCAGCACGGGGCGCACGCTGAAGGTGGCCAGCGGCGGCGGCGGCGGGATCGAGGTCGTCGAGGTGGAGGACCTGCACGCGGCCGTCCAGGCGGCCCTGCTCGACTGACGGATCCGGGCCGCGTTACTTGCGGGTCAAGGCGATCGTGCGGACTGGGCTGGATTTGCCGCCGGCCATGGCCACGACGTCGAAGGTGCCGGCGGCGCCGGCCGGGAGGGAGCCGGCGCAGCCAGGGCTGGCGGCCTTCCGGTTCCAGGACAAGGACGCCACCTTGGGCACGCCCTCGGTCAGCCGCATCTTCTGGGAGGCACCGCCGGTACCGCCAGTAGCGGGGCAGGAGGCGGAGTCCCAGACGACTGCACCATTGCGGGTAACGATCACGCGCGCGAACGGGGGCTGGTAGGGCAGCTGGCAGGTGCCCGGTGCGGTGGACACGACGTAGACGGTGAACCGGGGTTGCTGGGCGGGGCCGTACTTCGGCTGAGCGCTGAACAAGCTGAGCACGATGCTGGCTGGCAGGCACTGGCCGGGGGCGATGCCCGCCGACGGCGACTGTCCGGGCGAGGCCAAGGTGGCCGGCGCTGAGCCGGCTGGTACGGAGCCGGCCGGTACCGAGGCGGCCGCCCCGGACGCGAAGGCGGTACCCAGGATCGGGGTGGGCGATACCGTGCTACTTGCCGAGGGGGCGGGCGAGGGGGTCGAGGGCGGCCCCAAGGCGGCCGGGGGGAGCGTCAGCCGGTTGCTGGCCGCCTGGGCGGCCCCGGCCCGCCCGATCGGCTGGGCGGGGCCTAGCAGATCCGACACCCCCCAGGTGATCAGGCACAGGACCGCCAGCCCGCTCGCGAGAATGAGGAACCGGCGCCGCCAGTAGGAATCCGGGGCCGACAGCCAGCTGCCCCCAAATCCGGCCCAGGCGGTCCAGGGAACCCTCCCGGAGCGGCGCCCGCCGAGGGGGCCTCCGCCGCGCTCCGCGCGCCCGGCCCCGGGATCAGTCCCCGCGTCCCCTAGCGCCCGGTGATCACTATCAGCGATCGACTCCATACGAAAAGTATGGCCGGTCGGGCGCGGATAGCCGGGCAGACCCGCCGAGCCCGGGAGTGCGGTTTACCCGCGCGGGAGGGCTGGCAGGGCGAAGCGGCCGTCGGGCAGGGGGTCCACGAGGCCGTCGGCGACCAGGCCATCGAGCGCGCGGGCGCGCTGGCCCGCGTCTGGCCACGCGACGTCCAGGTGCTGCTGACTGACCGGCACGGGCGATTCCCGCAGCAGGGCCAGCAGGCGACCGCGGCACTGCCGGTCCGTTCCCTCGTACCGCTGGGCGGGGCGTCGCTCGGCGGACGGCGGCTGGCCGGCGGCGAGCCAGGCGCACTGGGCGGCGACCGGGCACTGCGGGCACCGGGGGCGCGCCGCTGTGCAGGTAAGCGCCCCGAGCTCCATCACCGCGACCGACCAGCGGGCAGCGGTCTTCGCGTTGGCAGGCAGCAATTCCTCGGCCAGCCGGTACTCAGCGGCGGAGGGCTGGATGCCCGGGAACTGCCGTCCGCTCGCGAGCCTGCCCAGCACGCGCCGCACGTGGGTGTCGAGCACCGGGTGCCGTCCGCCGAACGCGAAGACCGCGACGGCCGCCGCGGTGTACGCCCCGATCCCGGGCAGGGCGAGCAGCGCGTCGTGGTCGGCGGGGATGTCCCCGCCATGCCGCTGCGTGACGATGCGGGCGGTCTCGTGCAGGCGCAGCGCCCGCCGCGGGTACCCTAGCCTGCCCCACTGCCGGACCGCCTCGCCGGGGGCGTCCGCCGCCAGGGCCGCCGGGGCCGGCCACCGCTCAAGCCACGCGCCGTGCGCCGGGATGACCCGGCTGACCGGCGTCTGCTGGAGCATGATCTCGCTGACCAGGACCGACCAGGGCGTGGCGGTGGGCTGTCGCCAGGGGAGGTCGCGAGCGTGCGCCGCGTACCACTCCAGCACTGGCTCAGTCAAAGCCGGGGGCATAGCAAGCTACCTTACGCGCTAGCGCGTGGGGCCCCTCCCGGTACCGGGAGGGGCCCCACGTCACGGGCTAAGCGATGGGCTACCCGGCCGCGGAGGCGGTGCCGGGGCCCTCGCTGACGGCGCTGCCCCCGGCCGCCGGCGCCCCGCCGACCAGCGGCTCGCTGGCCGTGGCGACGGCGCCGACCGGGGTCGCCTCGGGGACGGACTCGGGCTTCGGGACGCCAGTGAAGGTGAACTTCGCCTCCTCGCCCTCGCCCTCGGTGTCCACGATGACGATCGTGCCGGGCCGCAGCTCGCCAAACAGGATCTTCTCGGACAGCGAGTCCTCGATCTCCCGCTGGATCGTGCGACGCAGCGGACGAGCGCCGAGCACCGGGTCGTAGCCGCGGTTGGACAGCAGCTCCTTGGCCGGCTCGCGCAGCTCGATGCCCATGTCGCGGTCCTTCATCCGCTCGTCGACCTTCGCGATCATCAGGTCGACGATGGAGAAGATCTCCTCGCGGGCCAGCTGGTGGAACACGATGATGTCATCGACACGGTTGAGGAACTCAGGCCGGAAGTGCTGCTTGAGCTCCTCGCCGACCTTCGACTTCATCCGGTCGTAGGAGCCGCGGGACTCGCCCGTACGGGCGAAGCCGACCGACACGCCCTTGGAGATGTCACGCGTCCCCAGGTTCGTGGTCATGATGATCACGGTGTTCTTGAAGTCCACCGTGCGGCCCTGCGCGTCGGTCAGGCGACCGTCTTCCAGGATCTGCAGCAGCGAGTTGAAGATGTCCGGGTGGGCCTTCTCGATCTCGTCGAACAGGACCACGCTGAACGGCCGGCGGCGCACCTTCTCGGTGAGCTGGCCGCCCTCCTCGTAGCCCACGTATCCGGGCGGCGAGCCGAACAGCCGGGAGACCGTGTGCTTTTCCATGTACTCGGACATGTCCAGCTGGATCAGCGAGTCCTCGTCGCCGAACAGGAACTCCGCCAGCGTCTTGGACAGCTCGGTCTTGCCGACGCCGGACGGCCCGGCGAAGATGAACGACCCGCCGGGGCGCTTGGGGTCCTTCAGTCCGGCCCGCGTGCGGCGGATGGCCTGGGACAGCGCCTTGATCGCGTCGTTTTGCCCGATGACCCGGCGGTGCAGCTCATCTTCCATGCGCAGCAGCCGCTGGGACTCTTCCTCGGTGAGCTTGAAGACCGGAATGCCGGTCGCGGTGGCGAGGACCTCCGCGATGAGCTCCTCGTTGACCTCGGCGACGACGTCCATGTCGCCGGCCTTCCACTCCTTCTCCCGGGCCGCCTTCTTGGCCAGGAGCTGCTTCTCGTTGTCGCGCAGCGCCGCGGCCTTCTCGAAGTCCTGGGAGTCGATGGCCGACTCCTTCTCCTTGCGGACCTGGGCGATCTTCTCGTCGTACTCCCGCAGGTCCGGCGGCGCGGTCATCCGGCGGATGCGCATCCGCGAGCCCGCCTCGTCGATGAGGTCGATCGCCTTGTCCGGCAGGAACCGGTCGCTGATGTAGCGGTCGGCGAGCTGCGCGGCCGCGACCAGCGCCCCGTCGGTGATGGACACCCGGTGGTGCGCCTCGTAGCGGTCCCGCAGGCCCTTGAGGATCTCAATGGTGTGCGCGATCGTCGGCTCGGCGACCTGGATGGGCTGGAAGCGCCGTGCGAGTGCGGCGTCCTTCTCGATGTACTTGCGGTACTCGTCGAAGGTGGTGGCGCCGATGCACTGGATCTCGCCGCGCGAGAGGGCGGGCTTGAGCACGTTGCTGGCGTCGATGGCGCCTTCTGCGCC
>JAICUO010000054.1 GCA_025935815.1 Streptosporangiaceae bacterium | reverse complement strand
GTTCCGGCCGCCGAGCCGCCACACCTGCGGCCAGTCATGCCTGCTGATCGCCGCGTAGAAAGCGCGCACTACCCGCACAGGCGCCGAAACTGGGCTAACTGGAGCCCCGCTCGCCGGAGCGGAGTTAGCATGAACTGTGCTAGCGGGAACCGGGCTGGCCGAAGCCCGGCTGGGCATCGAACTGCCCGGGGTTGCGCCCCGGGCAGCGACCGAGGTGCTGGCGCTCGCGCCCCCGGACCCGCTCAGGGCTGTACCCCCGGACCCGCTCAGGGCTGCCTGGATCGCGACGGCGAGCATGGCCAGCGCGGCGCAGGCGACGATGCCCGCCACGGCGCGCGTGTCCCGCCGCGTCCCCGCCAGCCCGCGCGGCACGGTGCCCGGGCCGGAGATCTTGCCCCGCGCCTGCTCCATCCAATGCCGCAGCACCGCGCGGTCGGCCACGGTGACCGGACCGCCTTCGCCGCTGGCCAGCGCCCGCGCCCGCGGGGTTACCAGCGCCGTCGTTACCAGGATCGGGGCGCGCCCGGCATGAGGTCCCGACGCGACGGCCTCGCGCAGCGCGCTGACCTCGGCAACGTCCGCCGGGTCCCGCTGGCGCAGGCACCGGATCACGACGAGGGCCTCATCTGGTGCCTGCCCCACGAGGTCACCCGCCTCGCCGCGCCGCGGGCGCGCCCGCCGTACCTTCCGGTACCCCTGGGCCCGCAGCAGCGCGGCGCACAACCGCGCGAACTGGCGCGCGGTCAGGGAGTCAACCGCCGCGAGCTCCAGGTGGGCCGCGGTCAGCACCAGCTCCCGCCGCCCGCGGGCGGCGTGCCAGCCGACCGCCGACCCGGCGACGACGATCGAGACACCGATCACCAGCCAGCCAACTTCGCTCATGCCCGCACGATATCGACGGGCACTGACATTCGAGCCGGACCGCTTCCCCGCCGAGGGACACCGCCGAGCCGTCACTGTCAGTAAGGCATTTTGCCGCAAATATGCCTGTTTGTCGTATAGAGATGCCCGCCGAACTGACATACCGTGGCGACCGACCTGGCTTAGGAATCGATTTGTCGCGGATGGCCGTTCTGAAAATCTGCCGAGCCCTCCCTAAGCGCCATCCCCGGATCGGCACCGCCCTGAGCAGGAATCTTACTGATTCGTGAAAAATTCTCTGACGATTGCGTAGTACCCATGTGTCTGCGTTCGTCAATTGTTTTGTGAGGGAACTCAACGGCATGGTCTAACACGGAGGCACTCATGCAGTACCTGCTCCTGATCTGCGCCGAGGGCACAGTCAGTGACGAAAACGACATCTTGGAGCGAGGCCCCACAGATGAGCCGGAAGGTAATAAGCCACCACGTGCACGCGCAAATGCAAATGCAAATGCAAATGAAGTACTAGAATCGCCGGCGGAATGGTCCCATGGCCGCGGCATCCTCGTCACCGGTAGCCCGGCGCAGCCTTCAGTGGAAGCCAGCTTGGAGTTCCGAGGCGATGGCGTGCTGATCACCGATGGGCCATACGCGCACGTCCAGGGGCACATCCAGGGTTTTGACGTCATCGACAGTGAGCAGCTATTGGAAGTCATCGAGCTCGCATCCCGTCTGCAAGGGCAACAAACCGCAGGGCGCACAGGCCAGCCCGACTTCCTGATGTGACCCAGCAGGAAGCCTCTGTCACGGCCGCCCTGGCGGCCTTGTTCCCAGGCTGCTGGGATCATCTTACGGCGACGCTCACCCGGCTGACCGGTGACCGAGGGCTCGCGGAGGAGTGCGCGCAGGACGCGTTCGCCCGCGCGCTGACGCGCTGGCCAGCCGATGGCGTCCCCGACAAGCCGCTCGCCTGGCTGGTCACGACTGCCCGGAACCGGGCATTTGACCGGGTCAGGCGAGCGGTGGTTGAGGCGGAGAAGATGCGGCTGCTCGCCCGGGAGACCGCCGGGGTCCACGAGGAGCCCGCTCAGCGCGGCATCCCGGATGACCAGCTGGAGATGATGTTCACCTGCGCGCACCCGGTCCTGACCACCGACGCTCAGGCCGCGCTCATCTTGTCCGCCCTCACTAGCTTGTCCACCGAGGAGATCGCCGACGCGTTCCTGGTCTCCGAGCGCGCGATGCGCCAGCGCCTGTTCCGCGCCAAGCAGCGGCTGTGGCAGGTCGGCACTTCACTGAAGCCTCCCCCGGTGAGCGAGCTCGCCGGGCGGCTGCCCGCGATCCTGCACGTGGTACACGTGCTCTTCAACGCGGGGTACGAGGGGATCGGCGACTCCGGCCCGGTCCGCCAGGGGCTCATGGAGGAGGCGCTGGGCCTGGGCCGCCTCCTTGCCTTCCTGGTACCTGGTGAACCGGAGGCGCTCGGCCTGCTGGCGTTGATGCTGCTGCACCACGCGCGGCGGCACGCCCACGCCGCGCCCCTGCGCGCGGACAGCGGCGCCAGCCCTCCGGTGTTCATCCCGATCGCCGAGCAGGACCGGTCACGCTGGGACCGCGCCGAGATCGCCGAGGGGCTTAACCTCGCGGTCCTGGCGGTCAGCGCCCGCCACCTCGGCCCGTTCCAGGCGCAGGCCGTCATCGCCGCGCTGCACGACATGGCCCCGAACGCCGCCGCGACCGACTGGCGGATGATCTCCCGGTGGTACGCCGAACTGGCGCGGCTCACGCCCCGCCCGATCGTGGTGCCCAGCCAGTCGCTGCCCACCGCGATCGCCGACAGCCCGGAGGCGGGCCTGCTCTCCCTCGCCGAGTCGGCCGCCAGTCCTTCGGGAAGTATCCACGAGCTGCTCCCGGCGGCCCGCGCCAGCCTGCTGCGGCGGGCCCGGCGGCTGACCGACGCGGCCGACGCCTACCGGGAAGCGCTCGCCGAGGCGGCCTCGATCGCGCTGGCCCGCGCCGAGATCCCGCTGTCGAGCCATGTCCTCCCTTGCCTGCGAGGTTGCACGTGAGCCGCCAAAAAGCCGCCGGCCCGGATGGCACCGCCCCCGATTGTCGGGCGCCATCCGGGCCGTCAGCCTCTCTCCCCCACCGTGGCTCACTGGTCGCCTGCTACCGCCGCACGTGGGTGCCGCCCCCGCGCAGGAGCCTGCGGAGCGGGCGGATCACTGCGCGCAGGAGTCGCAGCCAGCACGAGCAGATCCCGGTCCCCTCGGTCGGGCACGCATGCTGGCCGGTGGCGCGACCCCACGACAGTCCCATGGCGACATTCCGTTCCGGGGGATGACAAAAGAGCGGGAAGGCCATCCCCGGCCCCGGGAAACGGGTGAAGGGGCGGGAGCCGGGGATGGCCGCGCGCGCACCGGCTAACCCCCCAGAAAACCGAGTGGCACGCGCCACGCCGTGTGACCTGCTGGTGCGGGATGTACCTTCCGGTCACGCTGCGCAGTACATACAATAGCGACCACAAGCATAGGTGTCTAGGCACCTATGCAAGTCACACGTAAGTTTTTAGGGATTGCCCAAGTTGCCTGAGCTCAGAAGGGTGCAAATCAGTGCAAATCGACTACGAATCCGGCGAGCCGGTCTACTTGCAGATCGCGCGCCTGATCCGGGACCAGATCATCAAGGGCGAGTTGCCGGTCGGCGCGCAGATCCCCTCGGGCAATGAGATTCATCAGAGCAAGGGCGTGACCAGGATGACCTACCAGCACGCGGTCGATCAGTTGCGGGACGCGGGCCTGGTGGTTACCCGCCCCGGCCGGGGTACGTTCGTTATCGCGGTTCCAGTGCTGCAGGTTGTTGACCTGCGGCCCGGTGACCGGGTGACCGCGCGGATGCCCAGCGAGACTGAGCGCACGGACCTGGACACCGGCCTAAGCCCGGTCCTCGTGGTGACCCGGACTAACGGGACTAGGCAAGTATTCTCTGCAGCGGTAACCGTGTGCGAAGCCAAGGCGAGTTCCCCGGCCGAGCCCGGCGAGTGACCCGCCTGATCCGGGGTGAGTAGTCAGGAAGGGGCAGACCTGACGGCGCTGATCGGGCGCCGTGCCTGGTGGCCCGGCCACGCCGGCCCGGCGACGGTAACACCTATGGCGACTTCTGACCACTAGCATTCCGCCTTGCCGCCGCGCACATAACCGCGCTGGTCCTGGGCAGTAGCGGAGCCTACCGCGCGACTCCGCGCTCGCAGGAGGTGAGTCATGACCACAGACCGTGAGCCGGTGCCGGGCACCGTGGCTGAGCCGGTCCCGGATCAGCGGGAAGACCTCAGCCCGACGACGCCGATCGATCCGACCGGGGACGCCGCACCGCCGACGGCCCCCGGGCGACCGCCGGACCACGCACTTGCGCGGACCCGGCTGTCCGGGGTCTGGGCCGCCGTCGGCTGCTTCACCGTGATCCTCATCCTGCTGCTGATCTTCATCTTGCAAAACAGCCGCGCCGTGGACGTCAGCTACCTGGGCGCCCACGGGCACCTGTCGCTCGGCGTGGCCATGCTGCTCGCGGCCTGCTGTGGCGCGCTGCTGGTCACGTTCGCCGGGATGGCCAGGATCTTGCAGCTGCGGGCGACGGCGCGCAAGCATCGCCGGGCCGACCGCAAGGCCGCCAAGCACGCGCCGGCCGCGTAGCCCGTCGCCCTGGGCGAAGCAGGAGGCGGAAGCGGCACGGCTAGAAGAAGTAGGCGATCGTGCGGAACTCCACGCTCTCTCGCGGGTGCGCGCCGCGGGCGGCGGCCCCGGAGTCGCGGAAGGCCGTGTGCGGCGCCCGCCAGGCGACCGAGTGGTCGGAGTCGTGCAGCTTGAACAGCAGCGCCTCATCGGGGCTCATCGCCGGGAAGTACCACCAGCGGTGCCCCGGCCGGTGCTCGAAGACGCTGCCCGCCGGGTGGGAGTCCGGGTCGTCGATGCCTGGCACGTCGTCGGGGCTAGGCAAGGTCTCGGTGAAGATCAGCAGGTTCGGCACGCCCTCGCCGTCATCGACGCTGCGGTAATCCAGCAGCGCCAGCGGTGTGTCCTGCGGCGGCGGGCTGATGGCGCGCCACAAGCTAGTCAAGATCGCCCGCTTGTACGGCTGCCCCGGTCGCGGGGAGGAGGCGTCCATCCGCGCATCGGCCCGTCCCGGGTGCACGTCCACGTGCACGTCGGGGGCGGGCGGCTGCACCCCCTCGGGAATCTCCTCGGCCGAGGTCCGCAGCACCCACCCGGCCGAGACGACCTCATCCGCGCCGGTCGCCCGCTTGACCAGCTCCGTGACCTCGGCGGCGTAGACGCCATCGAGCTGGGCTGGGTCGCGGAAGTCGCTGACCGCGCTGGCGTGCCGCAAGAGCGTGAACCCGCTGCGGTCCAGGCCGAAGTCGGTCACGTGCGGGCGGGCGTCGTGGATCTGCACGGTCGCCGGGGCGTACCGCGTGGTCGTCATGTGCCCGCCGGGGGCGACGTACAGGCGGTTGCACGCCGACGCGGGGGCGACGTAGTTGAGGGTCGCGAAGACGCCGTCATCCATGTGCCCACTATGCGCCGCTTCCGCGGGCCACGACAGATCAAAAGACGACTCCCCGCAACGCCCCCTCCCCGACTGTGACCCCAGCAACAAATCCGCGCCATGCGCAGTAAGCCCCGCCACTGCCCGGACAAGCGCCCCCGGACAAGCACCCCCGGACACATTCATGATCGTGCGTCATCCCTGGCGTGATAGCACCGGAAATGACGCACGAGCAGCGAATCAGCCAGGCGGCCAGCCCGGTACCTGCGTTACGGGAGGGTTCCCACGTACTCGCACTGGATGACGGTCGGGGTGATCAAGGTGCCCGCGGAGACCTCGTGACCCGAGCCGTCGTTCATGTTGATGTTGTCCCCGGCACCGCCGTAGACCGTGGTCGTGTGGCCACTGGTGTCGCCGGCGACCGCCTCGCAGACCGAGAAGAACACCTCACCGTAGTCGGCCATCAGGCTCTGCGAGCCGCCGACCGTGGGCGCCTCCACGACCCATTCCGCGCTGTTCCCGGTGAGCGACGTACCGGACGGGGCAGTGAAGGTGAGGGAGGTGGACGCGCCCGTGGTGCGGTTGGTGAAGTACGCGCTCGCGCTGGTGGCGCCCGCGCCGGAGGTGCACAGCAGCGCGGTGATCATGTCGCCCGGGCGGACCGGGAAGTTGGTGATCGCGGTCTCCGGGTAAGGGAACCACTCGAACCACGGGTAGATGTTCGTGGTGACCGAGGTCCCGCTGCGGTAGGCCTCGCACTCGACGCCGATCTGGCAGACGTCGCCGGAGCCGTCCCCGTCGATCCCGATCCAGCTCGCGCAGTAGTACCACCGGTTCTCGGCGGGAGCGTCAACGTTGGGGATGACCCAGTCGCCTTCGACCCAGCGGAACGTCTCGCCCGACGGCGCGAACGCCACCCCGCCTGACCAGTTGGTAGACGTCTCGGTACCCGCCGCGCCGGCGCTAGGCGACACGGTGCTCGTCGACACGGTGCTCGTCGACACGGTGCTCGTCGACACGGGGCGCTTGCGCGGGCCGTGGAAGACCCCGGGATTCTCCCGCAGCGTCGGGGTGACGTAGTTGAACTTGCCCTTGACGCTGCCCAGGACCTGGTTGAACCGCGCCAGGTGACGCGGGTCGCCGGGCCGGGCCGGAAAGCCGGCCTTCACCAGGTCGGTGACGTCCGCGGTCAGCGGGTCGAACCCGTGCGCCGGCGAGTACGTGGTGACGGTCATCCCACTCGACAGTTTCTGCTGCATGCCCGTGAAGCCCCCTTGTTTGGCTGAATGCCCATTCGCCGCGCCGGCGAATTCGCGAGGGTGGGCGAATTATCCCCGCGCCCTGCCCTCTTACAGCTCTTAGAGGTGGTGAGCGGCCACCGGATACACGCCGTGCACCCGGCGTTCGGCGTCAGGCGGACGGGAATGGCGAATGGCGCGGCTAGGTCCCGCTGATGAAGCCGGGTACCGGCCCGCCGTTACCGTGGCCCGTTGATCTCCCGGACGCGGCGGTAGTCGGGGACCTGCGCGGAGACGATCGGCACCGGCGGCCGGTACGCCGGGATCTCATCCGGCCGGACGTGGGCCACCGGCTCATCGCCGATCACCGCGGGATCCACGACGAGGGCGACCATCTTGGTCTCCCTCGGCGGGGTCACGGCCTCCCGGGCCGCCCCTGGCACCGCGGCTCCCTCCGCTGTCCCCGCCTCCAGCGACATCCCCTCAACGACGTGCGGGGCGAGCATCTGGTCCTCCGGCAGGTCCATGAGGGTCTCCGGGGCGACCTTGTGGTCGTAGCTGAGCTCGTAGGTGATCTCATCACCCACGCTGGTGCCCTCCGTCCTGGATACCGACTGCGATGTCGTGCGGCTGGTCTCCTCCGTCTGCGCCCACGACTGCGTCTTGGCCTCGCTGGAGTGCGTGAAGTTGTACCGGGTCTGCGTCTTCGAGGACAGGTAGTCGACCCAGACGGGCTTCTTCGGCCTGCGCTGGCCGCCCTGCTTGCCACCGTTGCCCCACCGCAGCCCCAGGCCTCCCGAGCCACCAGAACGACCGCCAGAACGACCGTCGCCCTTGGCCGTGCCCCCCCACCCCGAGGACCGCTTCTTGGTGCTATCGCCGCCGGACGCGGCGCCCGAGCCTGCCCGCGGGCCACCCTTGCCCCCGCGCGACCTTCCGGCCCGCCCGGAACCGCCGTCGTCTGGTCCGCTCTCCCGGCCCGGACCGCCGCCGAAGCCGCCGCCCCGCCCGCCGCCCCGCCCGGCGTCACCGCCGCGGCGAGCGTCGTTGTCGCGCTTGGTCGCCTCGCGGTGCTCGCGCAGGGTGTCGCGCAGCCCCTGGGTGAAGCCGTCGGCGTGGTCGCTGCGCCGCTGGACCAGCGTCTCCGACGCCGACTCGCCGGTCGTGGTGCCGGTCGTCTTGGTGACCGCACCGCCGCTGGTGCTCGACGTCGTGTGGGTGACGGATTCCCCGCGCGTGCGGGTCCGGGACTCGCTGACGGTGCGGCTGTGGGTGAACCGGCCGGCCACGAAGCGGCGCTCCAGCCCGATGTGCTCGGCCGCCCGCAGCGCCTCACCGCGGGTGGCCAGCCGCATGAACGCGGTGTTGCGCGTGTCGAGGTGGCGCGCGGAGTCTTCGGTGAGCCGGGAGAAGGCGCGCACCAGCGGGATCTCATACCGCTCGCATACCGTGGTCAGCCGGGTCACGTGCCGGATCGCCTGCTCATCGGCGCCGATCAAGATGACGGCCGGGCGCGGGCCTTCGCCGCGGGACCCGACGACGCCCTGCGTCGCCCACTGCACGACCAGCGCCGCGGTCAGGTCGGCGGTGACGTCGCGCGGCCCGTCGGCCAGCGACAGGCAGGTCAGCCGGGCCGGCGGGGGCGGCGCGCCGTCCGCGCCAAGGTCCTTCAGCGGCTCGATGATGGCCGCCAGCCGGATGAGGGTCCCGGCGACCTCCCGGCGGAACGACTCCGGGAATTGCGCGCTCAGCGCGCTTCCCTCCGCCGGGCCGGCCAGGATCGCGGCCAGCGCGTCGTGGATCTGTCCCATGCTCACGTCCGCGCCCAGCGTCCCGATCACCTTGCGCATGACCATCAGGTCGGTAGCGCGGCCCGCGGCGGTCGCGGCCGGGTCGTCGGCGTGCAGCACCTCGACGATGAGGCTGGCGACCTGCTCGCCGGTCAGGCCGGACAGCAGCGGCGTCGCCGCCAGGTCGCGGGGCAGCAGGTAGTCCTCGGTGGCGACGCCCGCCTTCCGCGCGGCCGCCAGCAGCTGCGCGCACGCGCGGTCCTGCGACAAGTCAAGGACGATGACGGCATGCTCGGACAGCAACGAGCCCCCCAGGCCAGCGATCATGTTCCGCCTGCCTGTCCCGGTCCCGCCGAAGACGTCTAGGCGGTGAGCGTCGTCGGCCGAGGACACCTTCAGCCACCGGGGGGCGGCCGCGACACGGTGCGCCTCGGCGCGTCCCCAGGCCGCCCTGGCATCCTCGTGCCGGGCCAGCTCGGCCGCGTGCTGCTCGGCCCGGTGCTCCTCGTCGCGGCGAAGCGCCCTGACCGCCCGCCGGTGCACCTGGGCGGAGGCGAGCGCCGCCAGCCAGCACAAGGCGGCCAGTCCCCCGCCGACCGCCCACAGCAGGCTCTTGTGCGACAGCGCGCCCACCCCGCCGAACAGGGCCAGGGCGAGCACGCCGCTGAATACCAGCACGCGGCGCAGGCCGGACCAGTGCTGGCCGTCTTGGACCTTGCGCAGCTTCGCCGGGTCGCCGCCCGGCTCGGCGGGCGCGCGCTCGGGGAAGTCACGCGGCCGACGCCCGGGCTCGTTGGGGATCCAGCCGAGGTGCAGGCCTTTGGGGGATGCCTCGGCGTCAGTGTGGGGGGTCACTCGATAACTGTCCTATGAGATGCCGCCGCGTGCAATTCATGCAGCTCCGGGGCGGTATACCGATATGTAATCGGCCTGCCCGGGCACCGCCAATGATGAACGCGCCCCGCTTGACAATCACCTATGAGTTAGCTCTATCGTGATTCGCAAGAGACAATGATGACTACATGATTGCACTGGTGGTGCGCGTGGAGAATCAAGTCAACCGCCGGGACGTGCTGCGCCTCGGGGCGGCCGGCACCTTGTTGGCCAGCGCAGCGCTGGCCAGCACCGCCGGGCTGGCCGCCTGCAGCACCGCCGGCCCGGGCGCGGGCACCCCGGCCGGCGCCAGTGGCGGCGGAGGCGGCAGCGGCGGAGGCGGCAGCGGAGGCCTGGTCTTCCTCTCGGACCAGCTCTCGCAGACCACCGAGTCGCAGGCGATGCGCGTCCAGGTGCTGTCCGGCTTCAGCGGCGGGAGCGTCGACTTCATCTCCTTCGCCGACACGACCAAGTTCATCACGCAGGTCGTGGCGCAGGCGAAGGCCGGCGCGGCCAAGGTCGACGTGATCGGCGGGCTGCAGGGCGACTTCGTGAGCCTGCAGGCCCAGGTGCCGCTGCGGGACATGAGCGACGTCATCGGCCAGCTCGCGGACCGGAACTTCCCCCGCGCTTACCTGGACCTGGCCAAGATCGACGGCGCCTACCGGTTCGTCCCGTGGATCACCGCGACGTACCTCATGGCGGCCAGCAAGCAGGCGCTGAAGTACCTGCCGGCCGGCGCGAACGTGAACGCGCTCACCTACGCCCAGCTCCTGGCCTGGGGCCAAGCGCTGAAGAAGGCCACCGGCCGGCCGCTGCTCGGCTTCCCGGCCAGCCCCGATGGGCTGATCAAGCGCTTCATCCAGGGGTACCTGTACCCGAGCTTCACGGGCGGGCTGAATACCGCGTTCGACTCCCCGGCCGCCGTCACCGCCTGGCAGTGGTTCCAGCAAGCGTGGGCGGTGTCCAACCCGCAGTCCCCCACCTACGCGTTCATGCAGGAGCCGCTGCAGTCCGGCGAGGTGTGGGTCGCCTGGGATCACGCCGTCCGCCTCTTCGACGCGCTGAAGTCCGCCCCCGGCCAGTTCGTCGCCTTCCCCGCCCCCATCGGCCCCAAGGGCCGCGGCTACCTGCCGGTCCTCGGCGGGCTGGCGATCCCGGCGACCAGCAAGGACGTCACTAAGGCGACGCAGCTCATCTCCTACCTCACCGAGCCGAAGACGGCCGCCACGATGCTCAACGCCGAGGCCTGGTTCCCGCCGACCGGTCCCGGCAGCTTGCCCCCGGGACTGGCGCCCGGCATCAGCGACGAGGCCACCGCGATCCAGGCGACGGTCTCCTCCCCGGCGACGATTCCCGCGCAACTACCCGTCGGGCTCGGCGCGCAGTCGGCCGCCTACGACAAGGTCTTCGTCGACGCGTTCACCGCGATCGCCATCAGCAACGCCCCGATCCCGGCCACGCTCGCCTCGCAGGCCACCACGCTGCAGGGCATCCTGCACGCCGCGAACGCAGGGTGCTGGAAGCCCGACCCGCTGGGCAGCGGGGTCTGCAAGGTTGGCTAGCGTCTCCGCCCCCGCCAGCCAGCGCCGGCCGGTTACTCCGTCCGCCCGCCCCCGTGCCCGTCACCGGGGCTGGACGCCCTACCTCCTGCTGGCGCCCTCGGTCGCGTTCCTCGCGGTGTTCTTCATCGCCCCCCTCGTCCAGGGAATCGAGCTGGCGTTCACCAGCACCAGCGGCCAGTACGGGCTGGCGACCTTCCATTCCATGCTTAACGATCCCGGCTTCCTGTCCGCCCTCACCGACACCCTGATCATGCTGGCCATCGTGTTGCCGGTGCAGCTCGTGCTCGCGATGGCCATGGCCCTGCTGGTCAGCTCGCGGCCCAAGGGGTCGGGCTTCTGGCTGTACGTCTACATGCTGCCGCTCGGCGTCAGCGAGCTGACGTCGGGCATCGTCTGGTACTCGGTCTTCACCCAGCAGGGCTGGCTCAACAGCATCCTGACCAGCCTCGGCGTGATCCACGCGCCGGTCATCTGGCTCAGCTACAGCAACTCGCTGCTGATCATCGCCACCATCGTCGTCGCCGAGGCGTGGCGGTCGACCTCGATCATCGTCATCATCCTCGTCGGCGGCCTAGACGCGATCCCGCGCGAGTACCTGGAAGCCGCCGACGTCTTCTACGCCTCCCCCTGGCGCAAGTTCTGGCATGTGACGCTGCCGCTGCTGCGCCCCGCGCTGCGAACGGCGCTGATCTTGCGGACGGTACTGGCGTTCGAGGTGTTCGCGACCGTCATCGCGCTGGCCGGCGGCAGCCTCAGCGTGCTGGCGACGAAGGCGAACAACGCCTACACGCAGTTCCAGGAGCCGCACCTGGCCGCCGCCTACGGGGTCCTGATCATGGCGCTGTCGGTCCTCGCCACCGCGATCTTCCTGGCCGGGCTCCCGGTGCGGGAGGAAAGGCTCCCATGAGGCGCGCCGTCCTGCGGTACACGGGCGCCGCCCTGCTCGCCGCGTGGGTGCTGTTCCCCATGTACCTGCTGACGATCGGCGCGTTCAGCGTGCAGTCGGCGATCTACCACTATCCCCGCGACATCTTGCCCTCGTTGTCGTGGGGCACGATGCGGTTCTTCCTGGATTCCCAGGGCGTGCCGACGGCGCTGGGGCGCAGCGTGATCGTCGCCGCGATCACCGCCGCGGCATCGGCGGCCCTGGGGATCCCGGCCGGGTACGCGCTGGCCCGCTACCGCTTCCGCGGGCGGGACGCCTACCGGGTGACGATCGTGTCGACGCGGGCCTTCCCGGTGGTCGTGCTGTCCATCCCGCTGGCGGTGTTCGCCTTGCAGTGGGGCAGCTACGACACGGTGTGGGCGGTGGCGTTCATGCACACCGCGCTGACGCTGCCGTTCGTGGTGCTGATCAGCTCCAGCGTGCTGACCGCGGTCCCCGCCGACTTGGAGGAGGCGGCTCAGGTGTTCGGGTGCAGCCGCCCGGCGGCGTTCGCCCGGGTGACCTTGCCCCTGGCCATCCCCGGCCTGGCCGCGGCCGGCGGCTTCGCCCTCCTGATGTCCTACAACGAGGTGTTCGCGGCCTCCGTCTTGACGCTGGAGCGGCCCACCCTGCCAGCGTTCGTGCTGAACGCGCTGACCTCCTCCCCGGAGCCGTACAAGTACGCGGCCGCGTGGCTGCTGATGGTGCCGACTTTCGTGTTCATCTTCTTCATCCGCCGCTACATCCTCGGCGTCGGACGGGCCCGCTAGACAACCGGTAGACAAGCAGAGGGGATCCTCGGTGGCCGACATCGTCATCCGCGCGGTACGCAAGACGTTTGACCGCGGCCGGGTCACCGCCGTCGACTCCGTCGACCTGACGGTTGCCGACGGCGAGCTGTTCGTGCTGCTCGGCCCGAGCGGCTGCGGCAAGACGACGCTGCTGCGGATGATCGCGGGCCTGGAGGCCGCCGACCGCGGGACGATCATGATCGGCGACCGGGAGGTGACCACGCTGCCGCCGCGCAAGCGGGACCTGGCGATGGTCTTCCAGAACTACGCGGTCTTCCCGCACCTGACCGTGGAGCAGAACATCGCCTTCGGCCTGCGGATGAAGGGCGATGCCGGCGCTACCGAAATCAAGGAGAAGGTGCGGCAGGCCGCTGAGCTGGTCGACCTCGGCGGCCTGCTGGGCCGCCGCCCGGCGCAGCTGTCCGGCGGGCAGCAGCAGCGGGTCGCGGTCGCCCGGGCGCTCGCCGTCAGCCCCGCGGTGCTGCTGATGGACGAGCCGCTGTCGAACCTGGACGCGCTGCTGCGGCTGAAGTTCCGCTCTGACCTCAAGCGGATCGTCCACGAGCTGGGCACGACCGTCATCTACGTCACCCATGACCAGGTTGAGGCGCTGAGCCTGGCCGACCGGATGGCCGTCATGAGAGAAGGGCGGATCGTGCAGGCCGGGCCGCCGCTGGAGGTGTATGACCACCCGGCGTCCACCTTCGTGGGCGGCTTCCTGGGCAGCCCGCCGATGAACTTCCTGCCGGTCGCGATCGACGGCGCCGTCTCCCCCGGCCCGCGGTCACCGGACGCGGCCTGCCCCGATGACGGCCCCCGCGCCATGGTGGGGCCCCGCGGGGACAGCTTCCCCGCCCCCGAGGCGATGCGCGGCTGGTGCGGGAGGGAGCTCCTGGCCGGCATCCGCGGCGAGAACATGGACGTGCTCAGCGAGCGCGCCCCCGGGGCCGTCGCCGGGAAGGTCCTGGTCGTGGAGCCGCTCGGCGCGCAAACCCTGGTCACCGTCGCCAGTGAGGACACCGAGGTCAAGGTGCTGACCGCGCCCGGCTACACCGCCCCGCCCGGCCGCGACGTGTGGCTGCGCCCCGCCCCCGACAAGGTCCGCTGGTACGACCCCGACTCCGGCGCCGAGCTCACCAGCCCGTAACCCCCGGTCACCGCCAATTCAGCATAACCACCGCACCTCCGCCACAATCGCCGCAGCGGAATTAACCCTTTCCCAATAATCCCGGAAACATCGCTAGCCCCTCACACCGCAATAATGCGGGTCACCCCCTTCGGCGGCGCCATCGCCGCCCGCGCACGATAATCGTGATAGAATTCGAACTAGTCAAGCTTAATGGATGCTACTTCGATAAATGGTCAGCTGGCGGCCCTGGGGAGGTGCGCGATGGCAGGCTTCTCGGCTGGGGACGACAATCGGCAGCGATCCTCCAGGGGACGATCTTCGGGGGAACCGACTTCGGGAGGACGGGCTTCCGGGGATCGCGACTCCCGCTGGGAACGGTTCGCGCAGGGCGCCCCGGGTGAGCAGGCGAAGCCCAGCGCGCGGCACGTGGCGCTCTTGAGCGAGTTGTCAGGGCCAGATGGGCGGTGCGCGGGCGCGGCCGATGACGAGGTCTTCGGCGTGCTGGCCCAGTGGGACGCGGTGAGCTGCTGGGTCGAAGGCCGTCAGCTGGCGGTGGTGCGTGAGCTGATCCGCCGCCGCCCCGACGAGCGGAACGCGGGCGCGGCGACGGAGTCAGGGCTCCCGTGGGACTGGGATGAGCGGCTGGCCCGCGAGATCGCGCTCGAGTTGCACGTGTCCGTCCCCGCCGCGCAAAAGCTGGCCTGGGCGGCCTGGGCGCTGGAGGCCCGGCTGCCTCGGATCGGCGAGGCCCTCGACAACGGCCGGCTCCGACTTGGCAAGGTCAAGATGGTCATCGAGGAGACCGACGTGCTCCTCGATCCCAGCCATCTCGCTGCGGCCGAGGAGCTGATCCTGGCCGGCCTCGACCTGTGCAAGAGCTGGCTGGACCTGCAGCGGCTGGTTCAGCGGGCCGTGGTCACCGTCGACCCGGACGGCGCCCGCAAGCGGCGGGAGCGAGCGGAGAAGGAGCACGCGCGGGTCCTGTTCTGGCGCGAGGCCGCCGGGACCTGCGCCCTGAAGGGGGCCGGCCTGCCGACCGACGAGGCCCTGCAGGCGTACGCCCACGTTGACCAGCGCGCCCAGCAGTATCGCGCGGCCGGCGCCAAGCGCCCTATTGACATCCTCCGCGTCGCTGCCTACCTCGACCTACTCAACCTGGTCCCGCTCGCCGACCGGATCGCCCGCTTCAAGGCCGAGGACACCGCGGCGGACACGGCCAAGGATGCCAGCGCGGCCGCCGAGACCGCCCGACCGGGACGCCCGGACGAGAACCGCCGCGACTGCGCTCGCGGCACCCGGGACGACGGTGATCGCGGCGGCTCGGCTCCCTCCCCCGCCCCGGCTCCGGCTCCGGCTCCGGATGGATACCCGTGGAGTTGCCCGCCCGACGACGGATTCCCGGTCGCCGAGGACCCCTGCGGTCAGTGCTCGCTGGGCGACTGCCCGTGCCGCGACTGGCTGCCGGGCGAGCCCCCGTGCGCCGACTGCGGCCACGGCGCCCGCCAGTGCGGCCGCCCCGCGCCTGACGGCACCGCACGCGACGGCACCGGGAGTGACGGCACCGCACGCGACGGCACCGGGAGTGACGGCACCGGGAGTGACGGTGCCCCGAGCGACGGTGCCCGCGACCCTGGCTCCGAACGCGCCCCCGGACCCGAGCCGGCCGTCGCCGCGGAGGTCAACCTGATCCTCCGTCACCTTGACATCCCGTTCGTCACCGCCGCCGGTTACCGGCTGCGGGCCGGAGCGGCCCGCAGCCTCGGCACGCTCGACCCCGCACTTGCCCGCCGGATCGCCGAGGCGGCCGCCCGGCACCCGGGCAGCATGTTCTGCCTGACCATCGTCAACGCCGACGGTCACGCGATCGGGCATGGCTGCTGCAAGCCCCGTAAGGAACGTCAGTCGCGCCGATCCCGCAAGGGCCAGCGCGATGGCCCGCCGCCGCCCCCTCCACCAGCATCTGCCTTCACCCTTACCCCGAGCCAGGACTCCGGGCCGCCGGGCGGTTATGGCTCCTGGATCCTCACCCTTCCCGGGCGGGCCGCACAGTTCGTCGTCGACCTGCACCCGGTTCCGACCGATGCCTGCGGGCATCAGTACGAGTCAGCCCGCCACGACCCCGGCGACCTCCTCCGCCATCTCGTCACCGTGCGCGATGGCACGTGCGGCTTCCCGGCCTGCTCTCGGCCTGCCCGGGAATCCGACTTCGAGCATGCGCGGCCATATGACCAAGGCGGTCTCACCTGCGGCTGCAACTGCTGGTCGTGCAGCCGCTCCTGTCATCAGGTCAAGCAGTCCGACGGCTGGGAGGTCACCGAGATCAGGCCCGGCTACCTCCAGTGGACCACCCCATCCGGCCGCACGTTCACCCAAGAACCCTGGCGGTACCCCGCCTGAGAACACAACCGCTGAACCTCCGCCGCCGCTCATCCGTTAGCTAAGTAGGACGGAGGGCCGCACTGGGCATCGGTTGGGGAACGGCTCAAGGCGCCCGCCGCAACGCAAGCCCGATCACGGGGCAGGTAACCGGGTTCGCGCGGAGGGTTCGGCAACGCGGGGGTAACGCGGCCTGGCCGGAAACGGCAGGAGCGGGAGTTTCACATGGCCAACGTAACCAGCGCATCCCAGGGCACGATGCTGCGCCCCGAGGACGCCACCACCTTGGAGGAGTTCCAGGCCCGCCGCGACGCCGAGCTCGCGCGAATCACCGCGCCGGGCGCCTACTGGAAGCAAGTCTTCCGGATCGCGCTGGCCATCGCGGCCGCCGGGATCGACGCGTTCTACTGGTACCGGGTCAGCCAGGCATCCGGCGAAGAGGTCTGGCACGTACTCGCGCTCGCGCTGCTGTTCGCCTGCTCAACCGTCAGCGCCGCCAGCAGCGTCAAGCCGGGTGTGCTGACTGGGTCCAAGCGCCGGCGCGGCGAGCTTGACCGCCTCGGCGCGCAGTGGCGGGCCCGCGCCGAGGCAGGCGAGGTCGCGCGCACCACGCTGACCACGCTGTCCACTGTGATCGCCCCGGCAACGCCGGAGGCGTGAACCGTCGCGGGCGTACGCCCGGGCGGGGCACTCACAGTGGCCCGGTCGCGTTCTCGATCTCGGCGTCGGGGATCCAGTTGCCGTGGAAGCCGGCGTTGTGCCGGTGCGGGATGTGGATGCGGGCGACCGGGCCGCCGAGCAGGTCCTGCGCGTGGTAGATCAGCACCTCGCTGGAGTCGGTCGGCATGTCGATGACGCTGGTGATGAGCCAGCCGTCATCTTCGGCGGAGTCCGGCGACATGGGCACGAACAGCGTCTCGATGCCGACCCGGCCGGGGCCGTGGTCGAAGAACTCGCTGGTGCCCGTGGCCAGGTCGTGCTTGAGGATGCCGCTGTTACCCATGCGGGAGTTCATGTAGGCGTACCGGTGCTGGTAGCCGGTCAGCCGCTCGTCATGGCGGGGCATCTCCTGCGGCCGGTCGGACAGGACCTCCCGGGTCGCCGTCCCCGTCCGCGGGTCGATGATGAACCGGGCCAGGTGCGACTTGGAGTCGGTCGGGCCGGACAGGTCGTTCTTGAACAGGACGGGAGCGTTGCACGCGTCCAGCGCGACCTTGCCGTCGGGCAGGTCAAAGGCGTTCAGGGTGTGGAAGACGCACGCGCCGGGCGCGTCGGCGTAGCTAATCCTGCCGCCGGCCCCGCCGGGCCCGGAACCGTCCCGGCGGACCAGCCCGAACCGGACCGGGTAGTCCTGGTCCCACAGATAAGGGAACTCAAAGCCCGCGGCGTGCGCTGCCTCATTGAACTGGACCGGGCCGTCGAGGAAGATCGCCCACGTGGGCGTGATCGCGCAGTCGTGAATCACCGGGCGGCCGGTCAGCGGCACCTCCACGCGCTCGCTAACCGTGCCGTCGGCACCGAGGACCTGGTACAGCGCGTGGTCCCACTGCCAGAAGTACGCCACCCCGTGCAGCGCGCCGGTGCGCGGGTCGCGGTGCGGGTGCGCCGTCCATGAGCCGCCGAGCGTCCCGTCGAAGTCGCAGCGGGCGACCGACTCCAGCTCGTAGCTGACCTCGATCGGCAGCACGCCGCCCTCGGCGAAGGAGTACGTGCGGCCGTTGACCGCGAAGACGTGCGTCTGCGAGACGTTGGCCTCGACGAACCGCGGTCCCTTCCGCTCCTTGTAAGGTTCACGGCGGCTGATGACCTCCGGGCCGGGGAGCCGGGGCAGGCCCAGGCTCTTGGTGATCTTGTCATCGCGCACGAACCGGTTGCGGTACCACAGCGCCTTGCCGTCCCGTATGCGCACCCCGAAGATCATGCCGGAGCCGATGAACCAGTTGTAGGTCCGCGGGTTCTCCGGGTCGAAGGGGTTGGCGTTGGAGCCCACGCGCAGGAACCGGCCGTTGAGCTCCCGGGGGATCGTGCCGGTGACCCGCAGGTCGTGAATCGTCATCTCCTGGCGGACCGGCGCGAACGGTCCCTCCAGGTAGCCGTTGACCGGGGCGTCGCCGCGCTCCGTGGCCGCTGGGTCGCTAATCCCCGTGGACTCGCCGGGCAGGCTCAGGTGCGTCTTGGCCATCGTTGCTCTCCTCGCCGTCGACGTCGTAGCGGCTTTCGTTGCGTACCAGCCAGTATGAGCATCGATGCCATCCGGGTCTTTAGCCGAGGATTCAAGCTTTGATCTGGGTCTCGTATGAAAGTTACAATGCGGGCAATCCGGAGTTGCTTGCGCCAGCCCAAGCGCGCGGGGGGCTGCCAGCGCAAAACGCCTGTGCATATGCACGGGATTCTGCAGGGACGCGCGGGCTAGATAGTGCGCGAGGTACGATGGCGGACGCACGAACTGGGGTATATACCGGCAAACCAGTAAGAATGGGACCACGCGGAGCGAGATGGCGGGTACTGTATGGCACCGTGCAGTAATGCGTCGGGTCGCCCGTGCCTGACTGGCCGCTGACCTCGTACCTGGGTCCGCTGGGAGCATTGCCGACCGCGCCCCGGCTGGCCCGTGGTTTCGTCGTCCAGGTGCTCACCAGCTGGGGGCTGATCGAGTCCCTCGACGTCCTTGAGCTGATCGCCAGCGAGCTCGCCACCAACGTGGTGCGGGCGGCGACCGACGCCGACGGCATCCCCCGCTACGACTTCGACGGGCGGCTGCACCTGATGTGGCTGCGCCTGCTGTCGGACAAGGACAAGGTCATGCTGGAGGTCTGGGACGATCTCCCGGAGACCCTAGGCGCCCCGGTCACCCGGCACGCCCGCGATGACGACGAAACGGGGCGCGGCCTGGACATGGTCGAGATGCTGACCGATGACTGGGGGTGGGAGACGGTGCCCGGCTGGACCGGAAAGCGCGTCTGGGCGATCGTCTCCACCAAGCATGAAGACCAGTACTCCTAGCTAACGCTGAACCTGGGCGCAGGCAGCGCTCAGCTGCCCTGCCCACCCGTCATGGAAGCGAGCCGCTAGCGGGTCGAGACGGG
>JAICUO010000286.1 GCA_025935815.1 Streptosporangiaceae bacterium | reverse complement strand
GGGCGCCCCCCGCCCGCGGGGGTGTGGGCCGGCCCCGGCCCCCGGGGGGGGGGGGGCCCTCTCCGCCGCCCCCCCCCACGCCCCCGTCGCAGCGATGGCTAGAGGTCTCACCGGCCGTTTCCAGCCTTCTGCGAGCTAACTAGGTCCCTGTAGGTATCCCTACTGGCAGGTCTGGGTGGTGACTTCCCAGTGCGTGCCGAATGGGCAGGCGGCCACCGCCATGCCACCGGCCGGAGCCGCCGAGACCGCCATCATGTAGATCTGCTGCCCTGATGAGAAGACGGCGGCCGCCACGAGCAGCGGTGCCAGGATGCGACGACTGAGTGCGCGCATGACCTTTCCTTTCGGTGAAGTGAAGAGAACTACGGAGATTTGGCCCTCGCGTCCTGCTCCGCCGGGCCGGGCGGCAAAGCGAAGGCCGGCCGGCCTCCACCCGAGTGCTGTGCGCGCGCGACGGGCATCCGGTGTCCTGGGTCCTCGCCCGGGACAGCCGGCACCAAGGCGCTCCGCGTGACCGTTCGTACGCCGCGGTCCCGGAAGCCCTTAACGTCATTTAGACATTAACTCGCCGGGGAGGTTAGTGTCAAGAGGACGATAAGATAGGCTCTGCGTGTGGCTGACCGAGACCGTGAACATCTGCTTCTTCACCTGGCCGTCGACCTCGCGATCCTGACGGTGCGCGAGGATGTCCTCCAGGTCCTTGTCATCGAGCGCGATAACCAGCCGTACCGAGGGCAGGAGGCACTGCCCGGAGGCTTCCTGCGCCAAGGGGAGGACCTGCTCAGTGCTGCGGAGCGGGAGCTAGCCGAGGAGACCGGCCTGGACGGGAAGGCACTGCACCTAGAGCAGGTCGCCGCCTATGGCGCCCCGGACCGGGACCCGCGAGACCGGACGGTGAGCGTGGCTTACCTCGCGATCGCGCCAGACCTGCCGATCCCCGTGGCCGGCTCGGACGCCCGCAGCGCCCACTGGGCCCCCATCGGCCAGGTCATCGGGAAGCTCGCGTTCGACCACAGCACCATCTTGGCCGACGCCGTTGAGCGCGCGCGGGAGCGCCTCGAGCTCACCACGGTCGCCGCCGCGTTCTGCGGGGAGCCCTTCACCATCGGCGACCTGCGCAAGGTCTACGAGGCGGTCTGGGGCATGCCGCTCGATCCCCGGAACTTCAACCGGAAGGTCGCGAACACCGAAGGGTTCGTCCTGCCCACGGGCGCCAGGCGGGTTCCCGAGACGGGGCGGCCCGCCACGTTGTACCGGCGCGGTCCCGCGCAAAAGCTCAGCCCTCCGCTGATGCGCCACTCGGCGGCATTCTGAGCTTCCTACTGCTTCTCGCACCGGTAGAAGCGGTCTTCTGGCGGCACGTCCGCTTGTCGGTAAAGGCTCTCCAGCCGCTCGCAGGCCGCGTCCGCCCCCACGTCGTCCCCCTGTTCCCGCAGCGCCCGGGCGAGTTCTGATAGCGCCCACGCCTCTAGGTACACGGCGTCGCAGCCGGCGAATACCGCCCTGGCCTCCCGCAGTGCCCCGACTCGCCCGTCCGGCTGCCCCTGTGCCCACCGCAGCTCGGCCGTCGACATCCAGATCCGGCCCTCCAGGATCGCGTCCGCTCCCTCGCGGGCCAGCCCAGCAGCCTCGCTGAGCTGCTGTTCCGCGGTCTCGTAGGCGCCTGTGCGGCACGCCACCTCGCCCAGCCCGTGCAGCCCGTAGGCACGCCCCGGCCCGACCGCTTCCTGATAGACGCCGAGCACAAAGCCGAAGGCCAGCCTGGCCGTGTCCAGCTCGCTGACGGCCAGGCTGGCCTGGCCGATCCAGTACCGGGTCTGCGCCAGCAGTCGCCCATCGCGCAGCCCGGTGGCGGCTTCCTCGGCGTCCTGGAACAGACGGCGGGCGGATTCGTGCTCGCCGAGGTACAGATACGCTTGCCCGATGAGGCGCAGGCACTGCCAGCGACCCACCTTGTCCCCGCTGGCCTCATAGTTGCGGAGCGCGTCATAGTAGAGCGCGAGCGGCCGGGTGAGATGGCCCTGCCTGCGCAGTGCGCTGGCCAGCGTGCGCTGCGCGATGGCCAGGCCGTGTTTGTCCTCGAATTCAGCAAGCAGGTCGACGGCACGCTGCAGGCCTGCTATGCCCCAAGAGCCACCGCGCCTACTGGCCACCAGGGCTGGCTGGCTGAGGCAGACGAGCATCACTGCCTCCCCGTACCGGTTGCCGTCGTCCTGGCACGCCCGCAGCGCCGCGCTGGCGGTCGCGTGCCAGTCGTCGAAGTAGGCCAGGACCGTATAGAACTCATGCACCGAGAAGACCAGGTCCCAGCAGGCTTCTGCCATGCCAAGCCGCGCCATCTCGCCGACTGCGACCTTGATGTTGTCCCGCTCCTTCTCGAACCAGTCGAGTGGAGCGGCGTCCACCTCCTCGATCGCCTCGGCTGGCGCGTCCCAGTCCGGCACGCTGCTGTGCACGACTTCGAAGTCACCGCCGTACAGCCGGGCGTGTGCGCGGCGGGCGAGGGTGAGCAGCGCGCGGTAGGCGCGGGCACGCACTTCATCATGGCTGTCGGGGTATTCCGCCAGCGCCCGGCGCCGGGCGTAATCATGGGTCAGGTCGTGGAAGCGGTAGCGGACTCCTGGTCCGGCAGGCTCGATGATGAGGCTCTCGGCCAGCCGGGACAAGGCCTCGGCGGCATCCCCCGCGTCGCCGCCCAGCAGGGCGGCGGCCGTCCACTGGCCGATCCTGGGCAGCGGCAGCAGGCCGAGTCCCAGGAACAGCATGCGCTCCCGGGCGCCGAGAAGGTCAAAGCCGACCTCTATAGTCCGCGCCACGCTCAGCTCTCCGTACGTGAAGCCCTCCGGCCCCTGCCGCCCAAGGCGAGCAGCGAGGTCGGCCGTCGTCCGCGGGTGGTCTCGCGCCCGCAGGGCGCCGGCGATGCGCACAGCGAGCGGCAGCCCGCCGCACAGTTGCACCACGCGTTCGACCGCGGCCGGATCGTCATCGAGGTCGACCCCGGCAGCGTTCACCACCCGGACGAAAAGCTCGGTCGAGTCCCGGCGGTCGAGCGGCTCAAGCGTCGGCACATGGTACGAGTCCGTGCCGGGCAGCCGGTGCCGTGCCGTCACCAGCACGGCACATCCCGGCTCGGCCGGAACGAGATCACTCACCTGTCCCTCGTCGGCCGCGTCGTCCAGGACGACAAGGACCCGGCGCTCGGCCAGCAGGCTCCGGTACATCGCGAGCCGCTCCTGCTTCGCTTCCGGCACCCGGGGCACGCCGAGCGCCCGCAGGAACTGCGCGATGACCTCGGCTGAGTCAGCTGGCGTGCCGACCGTCCCGCGCAGGTCCGCGTATAGCTGCCCGTCGGGGAAGCGAGAAGAGCAGCCATGCGCAATTGTCAGCGCCAGGGCGGTCTTGCCGATTCCGCCCGGCCCGGATATGACCACAACCGGCACGCTGCGGGCAGGCACCGGGCCGAGCAGTCCCGATGCCCGGGTGACAAGGGGACGGCGGCCAACGAGGTCGGGGGCGCGCGGAAGCTGCCGGGGCACGATCATCGGGGACCCGGCAGCTTCCCCGCGCCGTGCGATGTCGGACTCGGCCTTCGCTATCGCCGCCTCGTCACCGAGCGCGATGGCGAAATGGAACGCCCGCAGCAACGGGTCCGGCGGCCCTGCGGTCTCCTCGGCCAGCGCCCCGCGGTAGCGCTCGTAAGCCTCGGCTACGTCGCTCAGGTGGCCGCACCGGTATGCCGCCACCATGAGCTGTTCGGACAAGCGGCGATCGGAGGGGTACATGTCGGCGATCGAGCTCAGCTCACCCATTATGTGCTCGTGGCGCCCGTGCGCGAGTTCCAGCTCAAACAGCCGCGTCGCGGCGTGCTTGCGTCGTCGCAGCAGGTCCTGAATTTTCTGGTAGAACGCTTCGCTGGGCACATTAGAAAGCGGCGGCACGCCTCGCCAGAGTCCCAGCGCCTGGCGGAGCAGGCGCTGCTCCGCATCCGGCTCTTGATCAGCGCCGGCTTGCCTGACGTCATCGGCTTGCCGCAGTAGCCGATAGAACATGAGCATGTCAACGTCATCGTCGGCTGCCCGCAACTCGTACCCGTACCTTGGGTGATTCTTCAGGTCATCGCGGCGGCCAATCTTCGCGAGCAGGTCGCGCACCGCGTTGACCCGCTTATGCAGCTGCGCCTCCTGGACCTCATCCTTTCCCCACGCCACACGGATCAGGGCCGTCTTGGACATTCGCCGATTCACATGGACCAAGAGGGCGGCGAGCATGTTCAGGGTGGGACCACCGGGCAGGCCGACGGGTTGTCCCTCGTCGCCGATTTCCAGCTCACCGAGCAGGCGGTAGATCACGTGTCCCCCCACAGGAAGTGCCCGCGGCTAAGTGCATACATCGACGTTACGCTCCGCAGTAGCCTCCGGAAGCCGAAAGAGGGTGCTCTGGGGCAACTTCGGACCAGCGGTAGGCAAGCGGTAGAAACGGTCGATGCTGACGGTCACTGACTGTAGCGCGCTCGGCGTGTTCGGCAGTTAGTCGTCCGCGACCGCTGCGCGCTGCTGTCACGTGGGAAAGCTGAGCGAGGCCGCGCTTTTGCTCCGGCGGGACTTCATTCCGCAGGTGTATGCGGCGCGGCAACAGGGTTTAGCCGGGCGTACAGATCGCGCCACGCATCCCCTGGGTCCTTTCGCCCGGCCCACTCGGTAGTCTTCCGTACGTACGCCTGCATGCTGGGAGTGAGCTCGGCGTGACGCAGCTCCTGGAGCTGCTCGCCGATATCGACGAGTTCCTGGCCACTAATCTCGATCAGGTGCCGCGCGAAAAACTCATCGCGCTCGGCCAGCTTACAGATGAGATCCGCGAGCCTGCTCCGTTCGGATATCGCTACCTTGCGAAGAAACGGCCGCCAGCGGCTCGCATGCCCATTTTTCCATTTCGCGCGCGGATTCGGATCGGCATCAGAGATCACGTTAATGGCATGGTTCATCAGGCCGAGGGCGTCCCCGATGCGGCCAGCGTCGGCGAGACGGGACGCAAGTTGCGGGAGGCTGGCCAGCCTGGTGGCCCACTCAGCGGGTTCCGTCGCGTCCGGGGGAAGATGTGCCTCAAGGGGTTCGAACGCGAGCCGTACGATCGTGGCCTCCGTCTGCGGCCAGGTCGCGGGCCCGATTCTGGCGAATACCGCGTAGAGGGTGAGGAGCAGCCGGTGGGCGGCGGCACCAGCGAGGACATGCTCGCGATCACCAGTTTCTGACCACCGTCTGCGGGCCAGGAACTGGCCACCGTCGTCAATCCGAGCCTGAAGCGAGAGGAACACGCGGTCCAGGTGGTCCGGTTCTGCCGGACGCGGCCTCCCCAGCAGGTACGCCTCAGCTAGCTTTGCGACCTTACGGAACACCTGGTGGTTGTCCTCTACGGCGATACGCTCGGCTAGCCAGGACGACGTGAGGATCTCCGGGGCGTGGCGATCGAGGACGAGCCGGGTCAGCAACTGGAAGCCCACGTCCCGGCCGTCCGGGGATGCTACCTGGGCGAGGGTGACGGCAAGCTCGCCCAGGGCGCCAGGGTGCCGCTGGACCACTGGTCCGCCCCGCTGCGCAAGATGACTGATTGCGCTGAAATCGCCCGACCTCCTGGCGTCGTGGAGCAGCCAGTCGAGGAGGCTGGTGGCTTCGCCGACGTCTTTGGCTACTTCCGTGCGCAGCTTGGCGGCGCGCTCGGCGCCGACCCGGTCGCGGAGCGGTCCGGGATCATCGAGCCAGCATTGCAGTGCGCGCTGGGCACTGGCGTGGCCGCCAGCGGCGGCCCGCGCGGTGAGCACGATGGGCCAGGGTTCCTCCAGCCATGCCTCCGGTTCTTGTTCTGGGACGCACGCCGCGACGATCGAGCACGGCAGCCTGAGCCGAGTCCGCTGGGTGAGGGCTAGGGTCAACGATGTTTGCGCGACGCTCAGATGGGTGGCGCAATACTGGCGAGCCGCCTGGCCCCCTGGCTCCTCCCGGGCCCCGAGGAGCGGCGCGAGCAGGTACCTGGCCAGGTGGTCCTGGCCAGCGGGGGACCGGATCCGGAGCAGCGCATCAAGCGCCTCCTCGATGGTGTCGCCAGAGCAGCCGCGCAGGTGAAGCGCGATACCGCGCAGCCGCACCCGATCGGCGGAGGACAGGCTTTCCGCCTCAAGTGCGCGTACCCACTTGTCCCAACGGCCTGCCGCGTTGCCGCCCGGGTCTGGCAGACGGGCCGCGCTTGAGGCTGCCCATGCTGCGGACGCCGCCTCAATGATCAGCTCGAAGCCCCCGCTCCAGTTGCGCTGGCCCATCGCGCCGATCAATTCGGGTATTTCGGCGGCGAAGTCGTCCAGTTCGCGGTGCCCGCTTTCTAGCAGATCGCGCAACGCGCTTAGCAGGTGCCGCAGGAAGCCTCCATCGCGATTGGCCCTGGCCGCCCGCCATAGGGTCGCGATGCGTGCCTGCGCGTGCGCCGGGTCGGCGTACTGGAACCGCCGGAGCACGATCGACAACTCTTGTCCGGTAGGGACTGCGGACAGGTCCAGAGGGCCTTGCTCGTCATCGATGAGGACCCGATGTTCGCGAAGGAACTCCCGCACCCGGTCTGGTTGCTGGTGGGCCAGCCTGGCCAGCGTGTGGAGCAAGCGGGCGCGCTCGGCAGGCTGATCCCGGTGCCAGACGCCAGATAGCTCGGTCGGCCACAGGTCCTCCGCCGATCGCCTGACCGAGCCGAGCACATCGAGGAACTGGGTGATCTCCCAGGTCTCGGCCCGGTTCAGCGCTTCGCGGGCGGCCTGTGACACAGGGACGGGAACGTGCCGCAGCTGAGCGTAGATCCGCAGCGCGGTCAGCCGGATGAAGGGATGATCATGCGCTAGCAGGCCGCAGAGGTGGCTAGTACCATGACGCAGGCCAAGGACGTCGTCAGCCGCTTCCCGCTGGAATGCGTGCCTGGCGATCTCGGCCAGCAGCAGGTCGTCGGGGTAGGCAAGGATGCGCTGAGCGAGCAGTTCGAGTCCAGCGGATCCGTATGCCGCCATGGCCCGCCCCGCCGCGTGCTCGGCCATGGTCTGATGCCAGAAGGAGATGGCAGCGCCTTCCGAGGTGCGCAGGCGTATCACGTCACGGCGGGCCAGCTCGCTTAGGCCCGCATCGACATCCTCGGGGGACAGGTTGAGGCGCGCCGCGATCAGGCCCGCGCAGGTGGCGTAGGAGATCGAGAACGTGCCCTCGCGGACCATGGCTAGCCCCAGCTCGCTGGCGACCAGGCTAAGGTCTTTGCTTGCCGCCGCTGACGTCGGCTTGGCGGCGGGATCCGCGTGCGCGCGCTTGTCCTTGACTACCCGCGCCCTCCAGAGCAGGTCGTGCAGGTCGGAAACATCGACTTCAGCCGTCGGCGAGTTCGGCGCGTAGACCTCGAACAGCATTCGCAGCGACAGCGGGTGGATTACTATCTCACGCATCGGCAGCCCGCGCGCGACCGCGGCCCCGATCTCACTGCGCACGCGGTTGGCGTCCACGGGGAGATGCTCAACTGGCGTGACGCCGCCGTCCACTGGCGGCGGATGGCCGGGCGGCCGATGGTAGACGGCGGCATACGCGTCGACCGCTAGGGGCCACTCCTCCTCGGAATAGGCGCCGAGCGCGTGCTTAGCCAGCAGTGAGTCGAAGTGCCCGTGATGCTCCTGCTCCAGTCGTGCCGCCTCGGCCGCACGGCTCGCCACGACAGTGGGTACGCCCAGCTCGGACAGGCGGCTGAGCAGGCGCACGAGCATTGCGACGTCTTGCGGTCGGTGTAGCAAGATGTCGGCGGTATCGAGCAGGAGGACGGCTGGCCTGCTCGACGCGGCCTGCTCCAGGCCAGCGAGCAGCCACGGTGAGCCAAGGCCGGGCGCCTCGTCGGTCGTCAGCGCGGCGGCCGGGACGAGGAACACGTCGGCATCGTCGCGGAGCTGCCGATGTAGCCACCACAGCAGGCAGCTCTTCCCGTAGCCGGGATTGGCGAGGATCGCGGTCGCCTTCGGCCGCTCGCCGCCTCCCCTGGCGATGGCGGACAGCTGCGCGTGCACGTCCTGCATTACCGCACTCTCGATACCGCGATGAACGTAGAGATGATCGTCGAGCCGGACTCCGGCGGTGCGGCCCGGCACCGGGGGCAGGACATAGGCGATCTCGCGGATAGCCTCGTCGCTCACCTCACGTAGCGTGGCTGTGGGCGAGGATGCCCCTCGCCCCGCGGGGGTCACCACATGCAGGTTGCCGTCCTGGACGGCGTGCACAGCGCCGTCCCCCAGCGCCACGTTCACTTGTATGTGGAGGGGGCTACGGTCCTCGGGCATACGGTCATGATGCCGTGTGCCCGATCGAGTACGGTGAAGTGGGCTTGCGGATCATTGTGAATGGGAGGGTGATCCGATGGTCGCCAGGGGTGAGCTTCAGGGCGGCGTGGTGGTGGTAACCACGATGGAGCTAGAGTTCCGCGCGATGCGTGACCATCTGGACTCCTCGTCCGAGGACTGGCATAAGGCCGGCACCTATTTCACTCGCGGCCAGATGAAGGGTGTGCCGTGGCCGGTCATCCTTCTGATCACAGGGCCGGGCAACGTTGGGACTTCCGCCCTTGCCGAGCGCGCCATCCAGTCGTTCGAGCCACGTGCGCTGCTGGTGGTTGGCATCGCTGGCGGGCTCAAACGCGACGTCAAGCTCGGAGACGTGGTCGTCGCTGACTGGGTCCACAGCTATCACGGCGGCAAGGAGGACGGGCACGGCTTCTCTGCGCGTCCGCGAGGCGGTCCGGCTGGTCATCGGCTCGAGCAGGTCGCACGTGCGGTCAATCTAACGGTCCCGTGGTGGGAGTCGTCCTCCCGCGATGTCAGGCCCGAGGTGCACCTCAAGCCGATAGCGTCCGGAGACGTGGTGCTCAACTCCCCGGCGCGCTCCCTTTCTGAACAACTGGATCGCGGCGGACTACGCAAATTGCTAAAGCGCCACTACAACGACGCCGTCGCCATCGAGATGGAGAGCGCGGGAGCGATCAAGGCCGCGCAACTCAACGATGACCTGCCCTTCCTGGCCATCCGCGGGATCAGCGACCGGGCCGACGGCACCAAGCGTGGCGACGAGGACCAGAAGCTGCAGCCGATGGCGGCCGCGCATGCGGCGGCGTTTGCGACTGCGTTCCTCAGAAAGCTTCCCGCCGCGGAGGCCGCGCGGGAGCAAAGCCGGTCAGCCGATGCCGCCCTCGATCCTGGCCCGCTGCCTGCTGCCACTCAGATCGTCATCGGCGGCCAGGGTGGCTCAGTTTTCGCGGTGCAGAACGGCAATATCTACACTCACCCATCTGTAGACAGCTGAACCCGGCTGGGTTGGTTAAGCGCCCGGTCTGGCGTCAGCCGGCCGGCGCCGCGGGCGGTGCGTACACCTGGACGGCGCCGCCCGCCTCGCGGACCGTCAGCGCCGGCAGCGCGGTCAGCGTGACGGGCAGCCGGTGGGCGAGCACGGCTCCGTCGGCGGCGAACGTCGCGCCGTGGCAAGGGCAGGCCAGGCGGGCGGGCAGCCGGCCCGTGCCCGGGTCCGTGCCCGGGTCGGGGGCGTCAAGGATCAGTCGGCAGCCCTGGTGCGTGCAGATGCCCGAGACCGCGCGCAGCTGGCCGTCAGCCCGGGACACGAAACCGGTGACGGCGCCCGCGGTGAACGGCCGCACCGCGCCATCGGGCAGTTCCCCGCTGGCCGCCACGGTCAGCCACGCTCCGTGGTCCGGGAGCAGGGTCTGCGCGGGCCGGGGGCCGGGGGGAGCGCTCCCGGCGCCGCCGGGGCTCAGGGCGTGCTCGATCCCGGCGCCTGCCAGTGCCGCCCCGCCGGCCACCGC
>JAICUO010000155.1 GCA_025935815.1 Streptosporangiaceae bacterium | reverse complement strand
GGTCACGCCGGCCACGCCGAACGCGTACTTCATGCCCGGCGCGGATCCTGGCGAGGGCTTCGCGGCCACCAACGACCAGTTGTACGGCAGCACCGCGGGACCAACGGCACCCGGCCAGGCGGCCAGGTGCCAGGGGTTCGTCAAGGACTACGCGTACACGCTCGCCTGGGACTCGAAATCCGGCTGGTCGATCCTGCCCGGCACCACCGCCAGTGACATCATGGGCTGCTTCACCCCGCAGGCGCTGCCGGTGCTGTCCGCCGTGGCCCGCGGGTACGCCGTGTGCGACGCCTGGTTCGCCTCCGCGCCGACCGAGACGATGCCCAACCGCGCGTTCGCCTGCGCCGGCACCAGCCAGGGCCACATGGACGACAAGACGAAGGCGTTCACCTCGCCGTCCATCTTCGGGCTGCTGGAGTCGCACGGGATCGGCTGGTCGATCTACGGCTACGACGCCGAGCCGCTGACCAAGCACAACTTCCCCGACACGGTGAACGCCGCCGCCAGCCACTTCGGGCTGTTCAAGGACTTCCGGGCGGCCGCCGCGGCGGGGACGCTGCCGGCGTTCACTTTCCTGGAGCCAAGCTGGGCATCGACCGGCAACAGCCAGCACCCGAACTACGACGTCGCGCTCGGCGAGCAGCTCATCCACGACGTGTACGAGGCCCTGCGGGCCGGCCCCGGGTGGAACCAGACGCTGCTCGTGCTCACCTACGACGAGCACGGCGGCTGCTACGACCACGTGTCCCCGCCGTGGGGGGCGACGCCGCCGGATAACACGGCGGGCGAGTTCGGGTTCGCGTTCGACCGGTTCGGCGCCCGGGTGCCGGCGGTGCTCATCTCGCCGCTCATCGCGCCCGGCACCGTGTACCGCGTCCCCGCGGGTTCGGTGCCACTGGATCACACCTCGATCCTCAAGACGATCGAGCAGCGCTGGTCGCTGCCGTCGCTGACCGCGCGGGACGCCGCCGCGCCGGGCTTCGGGGACGTGCTCACCTTGACGGACCCGCGAGCCGACGACGTGCTGGCCGGCGTCACGGTCCCGGTCTCCGGCAGCGCCGGACCGTCGGCCGGGCAGGTTTCCCACCTGGAGGCGATCCGCGAGGAGCTGGTCTCCGGCCGCGTCCCCGCCGCCCGCGCCGGCCGCGTCGTCCAGGACCCCGACGAGAGTCCCTAGGGAACCAGGATGAGCTTGCCGGTGGTGCGGCGGCCGGCGAGGTCCTCCTGCGCTCGCGCGGCGTCAGCCAACGGGTACTCGCCGCCGATGCGGACGTTGAGCTCGCCCGTGGCGATCCAGCCGAACAGCTCCCCGGCCCGCCACGCCAGCTCGTCCGCGTCGGCCATGTAATTGCCGAGGGTGGGACGGGTCAAGAACAGCGAGCCGCCGGAGTTCAGCCGCTGCGGGTCAACCGGCGGGACCTGCCCGCTGGACGCGCCGAACAGCACCATCATCCCGCGCGGCCGCAGCGCCTTCAGGCTGTCATCGAAGGTCGCCGCGCCCACCCCGTCGTAGACGACGTCCACGCCGCGCCCCCCGGTGACCGCGCGCGCGGTCGCGGCGAACTCGTCGTAGCCGACCACGTGGTCGGCGCCCGCCCCCCGGGCCAGCGCCGCCTTCTGCCCGTCCGGCCCGCCGGAGGTCGTGGCCACCACGGTGCCACCGAGCCGCTTGATCATCTGCGTCAGCAGGAGCCCGACTCCGCCCGCGGCGGCGTGCACCCCCGCCACGGTGCCCGCGGAAACGCTGAACGTGCTGCGGCACAGGTAGTGCGCGGTCAGCCCCTGCAAGGTCGCGGCGGCGGCGACCTTCGCGTCGATGCCGCCGGGCACCCGCAGCGCGACACTGGCCGGGACCGCGGCCAGCTCGGCGTAGGTGCCGCCCGAGCCGGCCCACGCCACCACGTCGCCCGCCGACAGTCCGCCTACCCCGGGCCCCACGGCGACGACCGTGCCCGCGCCCTCCCCGCCGGGGACGAACGGCACCGGGACCGGGTACACGCCGGTGCGCTGGTAGATGTCGATGAAGTTGACCCCGGCGGCCGCCACCTTCACGATGACCTGCCCGGGCGCGGCCTCCGGATCCGGCCGCTCCGCCAGGCTCAGCACCTCTGGCCCGCCCTGCTTGTCGATCACGATCGCGCGCATGCCCTCACTCTAAAGGGGTTCCGGCCGCTACCGGGGGCGGGGGTCGACAGGGGGCCACCCCCTTTTGCCGGGGGGCGACGGGGGGTCGTCCCCCCGGGGAGGCACTGTGAACCCTGACACGCGGGTCGGTTAACTGGCACTGGTGCCGCGACCAGCTGGGGTGCTGGGCCTTACTATCGGGTAATTCATCAGCTGGCCCGCATGAGGACCCGCTGGCCCGCGAAGCACACGGGTTCGTGATACATACGAGGGAGCAGCCGACGTGACGTTGCTGGAGCGCATTAACGGCCCGGAAGACCTGAAGCACCTGTCCCAGGACCAGCTGTCCAGGCTGGCCAGCGAGATCCGTGACGTCCTCGTGGAGACAGTGACCAGGACCAGCGGCCATCTCGGGCCGAACCTCGGCGTCGTCGAGCTGACCATCGCGCTGCACCGCGTCTTCGACTCGCCCAGGGACCGGATCATCTTCGACACCGGCCACCAGTCCTACGTGCACAAGCTGCTCACTGGCCGTCACGTCACCTTCGGCACGCTGCGCCAGCCGGGCGGCCTGTCGGGCTACCCGAGCCAGGCCGAGTCCGAGCATGACCTGGTGGAGAACTCCCACGCGTCCACCAGCTTGTCGTGGGCCGACGGCATGGCCAAGGCATACCGGCTGCGCGGCGAGACCGACCGCACGGTCGTCGCGGTCATCGGCGACGGCGCGCTGACTGGCGGGATGGCCTGGGAGGCGCTGAACAACATCGCGGTGGCCAAGGACTCCCGGCTCGTCGTCGTCGTCAACGACAACGGCCGCTCCTACCAGCCGACGATCGGCGGCCTGGCCAGCCATCTGGCCACCGTGCGGGTCAGCCAGCGCTACGAGCACGTGCTGGACTACATCAAGACGACCGTCACCCGCACCCCGATCGTCGGCTACCCGCTGTACGGCGCGCTGCACGGCGCCAAGAAGGGCCTGAAGGACTTCTTGCAGCCGCAGGTGATGTTCGAGGACCTGGGGATCAAGTACATGGGCCCGATCGACGGGCACGACGAGCAGATGCTGGAGCACGCGCTGCGCAAGGCCGCCGAGTACGGCGGCCCGGTGATCGTGCACGCGATCACCAAGAAGGGCTTCGGGTACCTGCCGGCCGAGCAGAACGAGCAGGACCAGATGCACCAGGTCCCGGCGGCGCCGCCCGCCGGCAGCGGGCCGGCGGGCGCCCCCAAGCCGGCCAAGCGCGCCTGGAGCGACGTGTTCGCCGCGGAGATGGTCGCGATCGGCACCCGTCGCCCGGACGTGGTGGGGATCACCGCCGCCATGCTGCACCCGGTGGGCCTGGGGGAGTTCGCCGCCGCGTTCCCGGACCGCGTCTACGACGTCGGCATCGCCGAGCAGCACGCGATCACCAGCGCCGCGGGCCTGGCCCTGGCCGGGCTGCACCCAGTCGTCGCGCTGTACTCGACGTTCTTGAACCGGGCCTTCGACCAGTTGCTGATGGACGTGGCGCTGCACAAGCTGCCGGTTACCGTGACCCTGGACCGCTCCGGCGTCACCGGCCCGGACGGCGCTAGCCACAACGGCATGTGGGACGGCTCGATCTTGCAGGTCATCCCCGGCTTGCGGGTCGCCGCGCCACGCGACGGCAGCCGGATCGCGGAACTGCTCAACGAGGCGGTCAACGTCAGCGACGGCCCGACCGTGGTGCGCTGGCCCAAGGGCGACGTCGGGCCTGAGGCCGAGGCCATCGGCAAGCTGGGCACCATGGACGTCCTCGCCGAGCCGGCCAGCGGGCTCGGCCGCGACGTCCTGCTAATCGGGGCCGGCCCGATGGCCGTCACGTGCATGGAGGCGGCCCAGCGGATGGCAGGCCAGGGCATCGGCGTGACCGTCGTCGACCCCCGGTGGACCAAGCCGGTGGATGAGGCGGTCATCGTCGCGGCTCGCGAGCACCGGCTCATCGCGGTGGTGGAAGACAACGGGCGGGCCGGCGGCTTCGGCGACGCTGTCTGCCGGCTGCTGCGCGACCACGACGTCGACGTGCCGGTCAAGACCTTCGGCCTGCCGCAGGAGTTCCTGGACCACGGGAACCGCCCCGACATCCTGGCCGCCGCGGGGCTGACCCCGCAGCACCTGGCCCGCCAGATCACCGAGGCCGTCGCCCGTCGCACACCCGAGCCGGCTGCCGACGCGGCGTCCGGGGCGGTGCGCGACACGCATGCTGAGAATGCCCCGGAAGGCTGAGTTTTCCCCGGAAGGCTGAGTCCTCCCCGGAAGGCAGTGCCTCGGAGTAGCGTTTCATGTCAGGGGCGCGATAGCCGCGACCCTGGATGCGTGAGGTAAACGATGCTGCGTGTGGCCGTGATCGGCTCGGGTCCGGCTGGACTGTACACCGCCGAGGCCCTGGTCAAGCAGGCTGCTGCCCTGCCCGTCCCGGTCCGCTTGCGGGTCGACGTGCTGGACCGGCTGCCGACCCCCTATGGCCTGGTCCGCTACGGGGTGGCTCCGGACCACAAGTCGATCAAGTCGGTCGCCACCTACCTGCGCCGGGTCCTCGAGCACCCGGACGTGGAGTTCCACGGCGGGGTCCACCTGGGCCGGGACGTCACCCGCGAGGACCTGCTAGCAGCCTACGACGCTGTCGTGTACGCCACCGGCGCCATGCGCGACGCGCGGCTCGCCATTCCCGGCGAGGACCTGCCGGGCAGCTACGCGGCCACCGACTTCGTCAACTGGTACTGCGGTCACCCGGACATCGCCGCGGACGCGTTTACCCTGAACGCTGAGTCCGTGGCCGTCATCGGCGTCGGGAACGTCGCCGTGGACGTCGCCCGGATCCTCGCCCGCGACCCGGCCGAGCTGCACGAGACCGATATCCCCGAGCCGGTCATGGCCGCGCTGCGCTCCTCGAGCGTGCGCGAGGTCCACGTCATCGGCCGGCGTGGCCCGGCTCAGGCCAAGTTCACCACCAAGGAGCTGCGCGAGCTCGGCGACCTGCCCGGCGTGTCGGTCTCGGTGGCCCCCGGTGAGCTGGACCTCGACATCGCCGACCCCTCGGGCGCCTCCGCCGCCCTCGCCGACTCCGACCGCCGCGTCCGCGGCAACCTGGTCGCCATGCGCGGCTGGGCGGCCAGCACCGAGCCGGGTACCGTCCGCCGCCTGCGGCTCCGCTTCTGGCTGAGGCCCGTCGAGATCACGGGGACCGAACGCGTCCAGGCACTGATCGTGGAGCGCACCCGCATGACCAGCGATGGCGCCGTCGAGGGAACCGGGCAGCTGGAGACGATCGAGGCGCAGATGGTCTTGCGGTCGGTCGGGTACCGGAGCGTCCCGCTGGACGGCGTGCCGTTCGATGACCGGACCCACACGGTACCCAGCAGCAGCGGCCGGGTCCTGGACGCCGACGGCAAGGTGCTGCCCGGCGAGTACGTGGCCGGCTGGCTCAAGCGCGGCCCGACCGGCGTCATCGGCACGAACAAGGCCGACGCCGCCCAGACCGTGCAGGCGCTGCTGGCCGACCTCGCGGGCGGCCCGGACGTCGGCGCCGAGGCGCTGCCCCGTCCCGGCCTGCTCCGCATGCCGGCCTCCGCCGAGGGGGCTGAAGGGGCCGAACCAGGCAGTGCCGAAGGGCTCGTTGGGGCAGGTGACGCCCTTGATCGGTCGCCGTTGCCCGCGGTGCTGGCCGCGCGCGGGGTGCGGCCGGTGTCCTACGCCGACTGGCTGCGCATCGAGGAGGCAGAGGGGGAGCTGGCCAGGTCCCTGGGCCGCGGCGACCGGGTCAAGCTGCCAAGCCTTGACGCGCTCCGCGCCGCGCTGCCGCGCGATGAGGAGCCTGGCCGCTTACAGGTACGTCGCTGAGCCGGGATCCTTCGCGGTGCGCGCGATCGTCGCCGCGGGCGGCAGCAAGGTGGCCTCGGGGCGCACCTCGCCCAGGCTGATCGCGCACGAGTGCGGCTGGTCGCCGGCGGTGAACGGAGCCAGCGCGAAGGCGTCGATGAGGTCCAACGGCGTATCGCCGTCATCGACGTGCATCACGCAGGGCAACAGCCGCGCCGGGTCGAAGGTCAGCCGTTCATGGCCGGGCTTCGTGGCCTCGCCTGTACAACGATTTTCTGTCCGATTCGCGGCCTTGCGAGGGGCCATTACCATCCGTGAGAATGTCAGTACCCCTCCGCATCATAGTGGTGAGCGGTTTCCTCCGAGACCCGCGACGCGAAAGGGTGCGGCATGCAAGACATGAGCGGTGGCTTTGAGGGCAGTTTCGGCAGCCAGCCCATGATGGCGCAGACGCTGGGGCTGGCGATGGCCCGCCGTGCGGCCGACATCCTCGTCCGGCACCGGGACATGCATAATCGCGCCGTGCCGGATTCCGGCAGCCCCGAGGCGGCCCAGTTCGCCATGGATGACGCGATCTTCACCGCCGTGCTCGACGCCGCCAACGAGTGCCTGGGCCAGTTCGATTCCCGCCCGCCGGCCGACCGCTGGTGCGACGCGCTGCTCCACCTGCTCAACCTGGCCCATTACGCCCCCGATTAGCGCCCCATCGCGCGCGCATCATCCGATCGGTTGATCCCGCGGATCAGCCGCGCCCGCCGCAGGTGTAGCCGCCTGGCCGATGCGCCGGGCGGCGCCAGGCGGCGATGCTGGGGTCATGACGGTGGTAATCGACGTGCAGGGACTGCACAAGGAATACGGGGCGACGGTCGCGGTCGACGACGTGTCGTTCAGCGTGCAGGAAGGCGAGATATTCGGGATCCTCGGACCAAACGGCGCGGGCAAGACCACGACGGTCGAGTGCGTCGAGGGGCTTCGGGTACCCGACCGGGGATCGGTGCGCGTGCTGGGGCTCGACCCGCGGCGCGACCGGGCCGAGCTGACGCAGGTGCTCGGCGTCCAGCTGCAAGACAGCCAGATGCCGGAGCGGCTCAAGGTCGCCGAGGCGCTGGACCTGTACAGCTCCTTCTACCGCTCGCCCGCGGACTGGCGGGCGCTGATGGAGCAGCTCGGGCTGGCCGACAAGGCGACGACCCCGTTCAAGAAGCTGTCGGGCGGGCAGCAGCAGCGGCTGTCGATCGCGCTGGCCCTAGTCGGGAACCCGAGGGTGGCGGTGCTCGACGAGCTGACCACCGGGCTGGACCCGCAGGCCCGCCGCGACACCTGGGAGCTGATCGAGGGCATCCGGGACCGCGGGGTGACGATCGTGCTGGTCAGCCATTTCATGGAGGAGGCCGAGCGGCTGTGTGACCGGGTCGCGCTGATCGACTCCGGGCGGGTCGCGGTGATCGACTCCCCGGCGACGCTGGCCGAGCGGGCGGTGAGCGAGCAGCGGATCCAGTTCCGCCCGACGGCCTCGTTCGACGACGCGCTGCTCACCAGCTTGCCGGAGGTCACCAGCGTCATCCACCGGGGCGATGTCGTGGTGGTCACCGGCAACCGCGACGCGCTGAACGCGGTCATCTCGGTGCTGGCCCGCAACCAGATCGTGGCCCGGCAGCTCCGGGTCGACCAGGGCAGCCTGGAGGACGCGTTCCTGGAACTGACCGGGCGTGGTGCCCGCAACGGGAGTGCCCATGGTGACGGGCAAGGGAAGGGTGAGCGGTGATGACGGTATCCGCGCAAGCACAGCCGGCGGCGGCCGGCCCGGGCACCCGGCGCTCGCCGCTGGCCCAGCTCACCCGGGTTGAGTTCCGGCTGTTCCTCCGGGAGCGGGTCGGGCCAGTGTGGGGGGTCGGGTTCCCCATCCTGCTGCTGGTGATCTTCGGGTCGATCCCCTCCTTCAAGGACGGGCTCGCCGATTCCGGTGGCCTCACGCTGCTCGACAGCTACATTCCGATCCTGGTCGTGATGTCGCTGGGGCTGCTCGGGTTCGTCTCGCTGCCGCTGACGCTGGTCAACTACCGGGAGCGGGGCATCCTGCGGCGCCTGGAGACCACCCCGGCCGGGCGGGTCCGGGTCCTCGGCGCGCAGCTCATCGTCAACTTCGGCATGGCCGTGGTCACCCTCGCGGTGCTGCTGATTGTGGCCCGGCTCGCGTATGATGTCCCGTTCCCGAGGCAGTTCGGGGCGTGGATCATCACTACGCTGTTCGCCGCGGCGGTGATACTGGCGATGGGGCTGTTCGTGGCGTCCATCGGGTCGACCGCGCGGGCGGCGGCCGCGATCGGCAACGTGTTGTTCTACCCGATGATGTTCTTCGCCGGGCTGTGGCTGCCGATCCCCGCGATGCCGGAGACCTTGCAGCACATCGCGCACGCCTTCCCCCTGGGGGCGGCGTGGGAGTCGTTCCAGCAGGCCGCCCTCGGCCACTGGCCGCCCGTCCTGGCGCTGGGCGCGATGGCGGCCTGGACGGTGGCGTTCGCAGTGATCGCGGGCCGGTTCTTCCGCTGGGAGTAGATTCGGTGCAGGGCGGACATGCGGAGTATGCGCAAACGCGGAGGCGTGCATGAGCGATTCGATGCCACACCACTGGCTCGATGAGTGGGAGCGGCGCGAGATGCCGATGTTCGCCCTGCTCCCGTACGTGATGCTTGGCTTCACCGCGCTCTTGACCGTGCTGATCCGGCGCGCCTCGGGGGAATCGGTGCTGGTGGACCTGGCGCTGTACGGGGTGGCGCTCGCCTGGCTGCTGGCGCGGTCGGCCCAGCCCCAGGACCGGCGATCGCGCCCGGCGGTCAGCGCGGTGTTCTTCATCGGCCTGATCGCCATCATGGCCGTCATGGTGGCGCGCGACCCGTGGTCGGGGTTCTTCACCTTCACCGCGTACTACTACGCCGGGCAGCTCCCGTCCCGGGTGTGGCGGGTCCTGGGGGTCATGGCAGTGGCGACATTGACCGGCACCTCGCAGGCGGGCGGCTTCGGGACGGCCACGAGCGGCCCTATCGGCGCCGTGGTCTACAGCGTCTGCGTGCTGGTGAACCTGGTCATCTCCGGGGTGTTCATGTGGTTCGCCTGGGTCGGCCACGTGCAGACCATGCGGCGGGCCAAGCTCGTCGAGGAGCTCAGGGAGGCGAACCAGCAGCTGGAGGCGACGCTGGCCGAGAACGTCGGGCTGCACAACCAGCTCCTGGCGCAGGCGCGGGAGGCGGGGATGCTCGACGAGCGGCAGCGGATGGCCGGGGAGATTCACGACACCCTGGCGCAGGGGCTCACCGGGATCATCACCCAGCTGCAGGCGGCCGACCAGGCCGAAGAGGACGCCAGGGAGCGACGGCGGCACCTCGACGCGGCGGTCAGGCTCGCGCGCGAGAGCCTGACCGAGGCCCGGCGCTCGGTGGACGCCCTGCGGCCCGAGTCCCTGGAGCGAGCCCGCGGGTTCGGTGACGCCCTGGCCGGCGTCGCCGAGCGATGGTCGGCCCTGCACGGGATCGCCGTGGAGATCGCCGCTACCGGCACGCCGCGGCCGCTGCCGAAGGAAACCGAGGTCGTCTTGCTCCGCGCGGCGCAAGAGGCCCTGGCCAACGTGGCCAAGCACGCGGCGGCGGCCCGGGTGTGGCTGACGCTGTCCTACATGGACTGCGAGGTCGCCCTCGATGTCCGTGACGACGGACGCGGCTTCGAGCCGGCCGCCGCGGCGGCCGGCTCGGTCAGCGATGGCGGCTTCGGCCTGCTGGCCATGCGGCAGCGGGTCGAGGGCCTGTCCGGCACGCTCCAGGTGGAATCCGAGCCCGGCGCGGGCACGGTGATCTCGGTGTGCGTCCCGGCGTCGCCGCGCGACCCGGCCATCCCGGCCGCGGCGGGGCGGCGGGTCGCGTGAGCTCATCGGCCATCCGGCTGCTCATCGTCGATGACCACCCCGTGGTCCGCGACGGGCTGAGCGGCATGTTCGCGGCCGCCCCGGAGTTCGAGGTCGTCGGCCAGGCGGGTGACGGCGCGGAGGCGGTGCGGCTGGCCGCCCTCCTCGGCCCCGACGTGATCTTGATGGACCTGCGGATGCCCGGCATGGACGGCGTGGCCGCGATCACCGAGCTGGGACGGCAGGGGTCCGCCGCCCGCGTGCTCGTGCTGACCACCTATGACACCGACAGCTACGTGCTGCCGGCGATCGAGGCGGGCGCGACCGGGTACCTGCTGAAGGACGCGCCCCGCGACGACCTGCTGCGCGCGGTACGGGCCGCGGCGCGGGGGGACGCGGTCCTTGCCCCGTCAGTGGCGGCTCGCCTCATGAGCCGCATCCGGGAACCGATCGCCGCCGCCGGGGACGACGGCACTGGAGACGACCGTGGTCCCGGCGGCGGCCGTGGTCCCGGCGGTCGCCTTGGATTCGGCGGTCGCTCTGCGGGCGGCGTCGGTCCCGGCGCTGCGCTGGCTGAGCCGCTGAGCCAGCGGGAGCTGGAGATCCTGGAACTGGTCGCCGCGGGGACGACCAACCGGGAGGCGGCCGCCCGGCTGTTCATCAGCGAGGCGACGGTCAAGACGCACCTGCTGCACATCTACGCCAAGCTGGGCGTCAACGACCGCGCCGCCGCCGTGGCGGCGGGGTTCAGCCACGGCCTGCTCCGTCCGCGCTAGGCTGCCGCCGACCGCCCCTGACGGTCCCCGGCCACCCGCAAGAGCACCGCGGACCAGGTGCGGAACGGATGCCGGGCCTGCCCCGAAACCGGTGGCGGGCATGTGCCGCGCCGCCGCGAATAGAACGGGCCGATGATGGCCGTTCCGGCCCTGACTGGCCGCGGGTCGCTGGCCCGCCCGCCACGGATCAAGTCCGTGGCGGCCGCGCCACCGCCCCGGTTTCGGAGAATCGCGCGAGGCTCGCACCCTGCCATATTCTCTACTAATCATGCCTGAATTATTGGCAACCAGAATTCCCGCCAAGGCGGGACCAGGCGCAAATCTTGTGGGCAAAAGCCCCTAGCCATCGCCGCGCTCGCAGGTAAAGATTGGGATAAGGCTGGTCGTCAAGGTCGCAAAGGTGCGCCGTGAGGGGGGCACGATGAGGGCAGCCGTCCGATTGGCGTGGCGGGGGACTGCGGTGCTGGCGTTCGGCGCGACCGCCGCGCTCGCCGTCATCTCGAACAAGCCGGCGTTGGCGCCCGCCGCCATCATCACCGCCAGCCACGCTCAGCCCACCCCGAAGTGCACGCTCCACGGGCTGGCGATCTCCCTGGCGTCGGCCCCGCAGACGCGGCCGGCCGGGACCCGGTACCCGGTGGAGTTCACCAACACCTCAGCCGCCCCCTGCACGCTGACCGGCTTCCCCCAGGTCGCCGCCTACGACGCCCGCGGCGCCGCGTACGCGCAGGTCGGCAACGCCGCCGTCCAGGCCGATTCCGTGACCGCCCGCCGCGTCGTGCTGGGCCCCGGCGCGAGCGCGCACTCCGACGTCGACCTCAGCATCATCGGCCTGCCGCAGAAGGCGTGCAAGAAGGTCACCGCGGCCGGCCTGCGGGTCATCGCGCCGGGAGAGACCACGCCCCGCTACCTGCGGCACAAGATGAGCGCCTGCTCCGCGCGCGGCCCCCAGGCCCCGGCTTACCTCCGCGTGCGCGCCGTCCAGGCCGGCCAGCCACGACCCTAAGCATGCCCCGGTTCCCGGCGCACGGGCCAGTTCCGTCTCTCCCGTACCGGCCCTAACGAGCCTCGCCATCTCGCCCGGTTCTGCGTGACTGCCCGACCGTGGGGCGACCTGATCGTTTGCCGCGATGCCGGGGGAGGGCAGAATGTCCAACATGAGTCTGAGCGGGACGCCGAACGCGCCATCGGAACGTGCATCAGCGGGTCGGACGGCCAGTCGCGCTCGGGCAAGCAACGGACGCTGGATCAAGGCGGACGACGTGGCGCCCACGCGGTCGCTGCCCGCCAGGTCAGCCTCCGCTGAGGTCCCCGTCGCCGCCGTCGGCCTGGAGGCCCGCAGCGCCAAGCACCTGCCTGATGACCGGTACCTGGACCGGGAGCAGAGCTGGGTGCTGTTCAACGAGCGGGTGCTTGAGCTGGCTGAAGACGAGTCGATCCCGCTGCTGGAACGTGTGCGCTTCCTGGCGATCTTCGCGTCAAACCTTGATGAGTTCTTCATGGTCCGCGTCGCGGGCCTGACCCGCCGGATGGTGGCGGGCTTCCCGGTTGAGGGCGCGGGCTCGCAGATGGCGAGCCAGGTGCTGCGCGGCACGCTGGCCGCGACGCGCGAGGCGACCCTGCGCCATGCCGGGGTGTTCCGCGACGGAGTCCGGCCGGCGCTGGCCGCCCTCGGCATCGAGATCCTGCGGTGGCGTGACCTCACCCGCGGTGAGCAGCACGGCCTGAGCGAGCTGTTCCGCAAGCGCATCTACCCGGTGCTCACCCCGCTGGTGGTCGATCCCAGCCACCCGTTCCCGTTCATCTCCGGCCTGTCGCTGAACCTCGCCGTCGTCTTGGCCGAGCCGCGTGCCAGCGGCGCCGGCGGTTACCCGCACCGCAACGGCATCGCCCCGGGCACCGCCGCGCTGAACCGGGCCGTCGCCGCCGCCGCTGCGGCGCCCCCCAATAACGAGAACCGCCTGTTCGCCCGGGTCAAGGTCCCGCCCCGGCTGCCGCGCTTCCTCAAGGCCAGCGAGGACCGCTACGTGCCGATCGAGGACGTGATCGCGGCGCACCTGGACCAGCTGTTCGGCGGCCTGGAGATCATCGAGCACCACCCGTTCCGGGTCACCCGCGTCCGCGAGCTGGAAGTCGATGACGAGGTCACCGAGAACCTGCTGCAGGCGATGGAACGGGAGCTAACCAGGCGGCGGTTCGAGCCGGCCGTCCGGCTGGAAGTGCTGGACGACATGTCCGGCGACGTGCTCTGCCGGCTGGTCAAGGAGCTCGGCGTGGACGAGCAGGCCGTCTTCAGGATCCCCGGCCCGCTCGACCTGACCGGCCTGTACGCCATCGCCGACCTGCCCAGGGGCGAGCTCAGGTATCCCGCCTTCGTGCCGTCGACGCGGGCCATCCCCGAGGACGTCCCGATCTTCACCACGCTGTCCGAGCGCGACGTGCTCGTCCACCACCCCTATGACTCCTTCGCCTCCAGCGTGGAGCGGCTGCTGGAGGAGGCCGCCGCCGACCCGCACGTCCTGGCGATCAAGCAGACGCTGTATCGCACCGGAGGCGAATCACCGGTGGTGGACGCGCTCATCGACGCCGCCGAGGCCGGCAAGGAAGTCGTCGTCGTGGTCGAGATCACGGCCCGCTTCGACGAGCGCGCCAACATCGCGTGGGCGCGCAAGCTGGAGGAGGCTGGCTGCCACGTCGTCTACGGCTTCGTCGGCACGAAGACGCACTGCAAGCTCATGCTCATCGTCCGGGAGCAGCAAGACGGCTCACTGCGCCGGTACTGTCACATTGGCACCGGTAACTACCATCCCACCACGGCCCGGCTCTACGAAGACTACGGGCTGCTTACCGCCGACCCGGTGGTCGGCGAGGACGTCACCGACCTGTTCATCCACCTGACCGGCTACTCCCACCAGTCCGAGTATCGCCGGCTGCTGGTCGCGCCCGACTCGCTGCGCCAGGGCCTGCTCACCCGGATCGAGCAGGAGATCGCGCACCGCGGGGCGGGC
>JAICUO010000468.1 GCA_025935815.1 Streptosporangiaceae bacterium | reverse complement strand
CAAGCCCGGCCGGGGCCGCGATTCGCATCGCCATCGGGCTTACCGCGCTGTTCGCCCTGTGCCCGGCGACCCGGTGGGGTTACTTCATCTACCCGCTGGCCCTGATCGCATGGGCCGCGGTGGAGCGTTCGCGGCACGGATCCCCGGAACCAGTCAACCATCGCGAGCACGCCTGGCAAGCGGACGTCCTCGTCCAGGCCGGCCCGTAGCCAGGCGACGGGTCGCTTGCATGAATATGCAGTGGCGTGCATATACTTGTGGCCATGTCCAAGGTGCTCAGCTCCCTGCCTGTCGGTGAACGCGTCGGGATCGCCTTCTCCGGCGGCCTCGATACCTCGGTCGCGGTCGCGTGGATGCGCGAGAAGGGCGCGGTGCCCTGCACCTACACGGCGAACCTCGGCCAGCACGACGAGCCGGAGATCGACTCGGTGCCCGGCCGGGCCGGCGCGTACGGCGCCGAGCTCGCACGGCTCGTCGACTGCCGCAAGGCACTCGTCGAGGAGGGACTCGCCGCCCTGGCCTGCGGCGCGTTCCACATCAGGTCCGGCGGCCGCGCGTACTTCAACACCACGCCGCTGGGCCGGGTCGTCACCGGGACCTTGCTGGTGCGCGCGATGCTCGAAGACGACGTGCAGATCTGGGGCGACGGATCCACCTACAAGGGCAACGACATCGAGCGGTTCTACCGCTACGGCCTGCTGACCAACCCCGGCCTGCGGATCTACAAGCCGTGGCTGGACGCGAGCTTCGTCGCCGAGCTCGGCGGCCGCAAGGAGATGTCGCAGTGGCTGCTTGAGCGGAGCCTGCCCTACCGGGCCTCGGTCGAGAAGGCATACTCCACCGACGCGAACATCTGGGGGGCGACCCACGAGGCCAAGTCGCTGGAGCGCCTGGAGGTCGGGATCGAGATCGTCGAGCCGATCATGGGCGTGCGCTTCTGGGACCCCGCGGTTGAGATCGCCGCCGAGGACGTGACCATCGGGTTCCAGCAGGGCCGGCCGGTATCCATCGACGGCAAGGAGTTCGCGTCCCCGGTCGACCTGGTCCTGGAGGCCAACGCGATCGGCGGGCGGCACGGGCTGGGCATGTCCGACCAGATCGAGAACCGCATCATCGAGGCCAAGTCACGGGGCATCTACGAGGCACCCGGCATGGCGCTGCTGCACGCGGCCTACGAGCGGCTCGTCTGCGCGATCCACAACGAGGACACCGTCGCCGCCTACCACAACGACGGCCGCAAGCTCGGCCGGCTGTTGTACGAGGGCCGCTGGCTGGACCCGCAGGCGCTGATGCTCCGCGAGGCGCTGCAGCGCTGGGTCGGCACCGCGATCACCGGAGAGGTGACGCTCCGGCTGCGCCGGGGCGAGGACTACTCGATCCTGGACACGGCCGGTCCCGCGTTCAGCTACCACCCGGAGAAGCTGTCGATGGAGCGCGTCGAGGACGCGGCGTTCGGCCCGGTCGACCGGATCGGCCAGCTCACCATGCGCAACCTGGACATCGCCGACTCCCGCGCCAAGCTCGAGGTCTACGCCCACCTCGGCGTGATCGGCAACCCCCACCCGGCGCTTACCGTCCAGGCCCAGGCCGTCCAGTCGGCGACGGCGGCGCTCATCGGCGCCCCCGACGCTGGCGGCGCGGAAGTGATCGCCTCCTCGGGTTCCGGGCCGAGCGGCGAGCTCCTGGACCGCGCCGCCATGGAGGCGGGCACCGACTAAGCCCGCGGTCACCCGGCGGGCTGTGGCTTGCTGCCGACGAGCAGGATCCGGTGCATCACGCGGCGCTCGCCCTGGTAGTCGTTGACGGCGAAGTGCCAGGTCTGGCGGTTATCCCACATCGCGATGGACCCCGGCTCCCAGTGGAACCGGGTCACGAACTCGGGGCGCGTCCCGTGCGCGAACAGGTAGCTCAGCAGCGGCACCGACTCGCGCCGGGTCCAGCCCTCGAACCGGGTCGTGAACTCGGGGTTGACGTACAGCACGGCGCGGCCGGTCTCCGGGATCAGCCGGGCGACGGGGTGCACCGGTCCCTCGGCCGCGTCGTACTCGGCGACCGACGGCTCCGGCGGGTCGGTCTGCGCGTAGCTGTAGCCGAGCTTGCGGACGTTCGCGTGCACCGCGCGCAGGCCGGCCAGCGTCGCCCGCAGCCCGTCGGACAGCGCCTCGTATGCCGGTCCCATCCCGGCCCACGCGGTGTCGCCGCCCCAGGGGGGAACCTCCTCGGCGAACAAGATCGTCGCCTTCGGCGGCTCGTCGAAGCAGGTCATGTCGGTATGCCAGCCCTCGCCGATGGCCTTGGTCTGCTCCGGCTCCTTGCGCACCTCCTGCCGTACCCGGATCTCCCCGAGCCGCGCGGCGAACGCCTCCCGCTGCGCCTCGTTCAGCGGCTGGCCGCGGAAGAAGATCACGCCGTGCTCGGCCCAGGCCCGCAAGATGGCCGCGTAGGTCTCGTCCGGGTAGTCGCGCGTCAGGTCGAGGCCGCGCAGCTCCGCGCCGATCAGCCCGCCGACCCGGTGCACCTGCGGCAGCGTTACCGTCTCCATGGGCACATCATGGGCCGCGGCCGCCGCCAAGGAAACCGCCCGCCAGCACAGCAGCCACTCACCCGAGCCCGCCGCCGGGCACAAAACCGCTACTGGATGATGAATCGCGTGGCGTGCTCGATGGCGGCGGCGATGCCGGACGCCCGGGTGACGAAGTCATCCAGCGTTTCTGGAGTGGCTCGCCAGGCGGGGGTGAAGACGCCGACCAGGCCGTCCTGGGCCTGAAAGCTGACCGCGTCCGCCCCGTGCTCGCCGTAGGGCTGCGCGGCCATCCACGCCGTGAACGACTCCCTGAACAGGCGCTCGGCCCAGGTCAGGCCGCCATCGGCGGGGCGGGGCATCTCGCCGCCGGCCACTGCGACCGTGTACAGCTCGTCAAACCGCGCGTCGCCGGTCGGCACCGGCGTCAGGCCGCGCGGGAGCGCCCGGTCGCGGCGCGACGGCCACTGCCGGGCCATGCAGGCGATCCCGCCGGCTCGCCGGGCCTGGAGGATCTCATAGCGGGCGACCGTCCATCGCCGCCGCGACCGGCCCAGCCGGCGAGGCTGCCCCTCGGTAAACCAGAGCTCGCCCGCCGGGCCGCCCCCCAGGCTGCCCCACACCCGGCCAAACGACCTTCGCGCGTCGACCGAGGACAAGAACCAGGGTCCCGGTGCTTGCCAAGTCGGCCCCATCGAGCCGGCTGCCGGGGGGTACCGATGATGCTCCGCGGGGTCGCCCCCCCGGGAGACAGCAGCCTGGTAGATCAGCCCCCGGCTGCCCGCGTAGCGCTGGGCGAACCCGGCGACGGCGGCCCCGGTATCCCCGGCGGCCGGCTCCACGGCCGGTGCCGGGCGCAGCAGCCGGATCACCTCCAGCGAGCTCAGCGATGGCCGCACGTCGTCCTCGCCGATCTCGCGCTGCGGGTAGATCGCGGCCATCCGCTGCCGGGCGTCGGCGTCGATGGCCGATTCCGCCAGCCGCTGGGCGTCGTCCCGCGACAGCGGGCCGTCGCTGTCCACGTCCGCCGTCGCGGTCCCGGCGAACTTCTCGTCATGCTCGGCGTACCCCGCCACCAGCCGGTACGTGCCCGACAGGACGAGCGCGCCCCGCCCCCGGGGCACCGGGCCGCCCGCGACTTCGCCGATCCGGGCCCGGTTTCCGTCGGCGCTGTATTCCTCGGCGCTCTCGTCGCGGGTGGCGTAGGCGTAGCCGTAGTACGCGTCGATGGTGCGCACGCTGCCGTGGGTCAGCCGCCACGGCCACGGCCGGGACTCATCGAGCGTCAGGTGGGCCGAGCCCACGTACTCACGATCACCCGGCGGCAGCCAGCCGGGCGGGATGGCCGGCCCGGCGTACCGCTGGTCGGCGGTGAAGCGCCACCGCACGCCCAGTTCCCGCTCGTCGCCATCTCGGTCGAGCTGCCACAAGTCGATGTCGGTCACCCGCGGCCCGGGCGCGATCACCCAGTTCTGGCGGACCGGGTGGATCAGGTACCGCGCGGCGTCATCGTCACTGATCGCGGTCAGCGCCGACTCGTCCCCGTCCACCGCCATCGTCCACGCCGCCACCACCAGGCGGGCGGCCTGGACGGCCCGCTCGCGGCCGAGCCACCCGTCGCCCGCCTCCGTCATCGCCGCGGCCGGCCCGGGCGCGACGCGCACCGCGACCTCGTCGACCGCAGCCGCCACCGGCGCCGGGATGTCCGGCCCCTTCCCCGCGTCAGATCCGCTCACCGTTGCTCCACTTCACGCCTGGACGAAGCATGGCACGGGGAGCACCGAAGTCGTTGGAGTGAACGATCTTTTAAGTCTTTCCGCCCAACGACTGCGGGGGTTTCACGCTTCTCTGGCCGCTGACTCCAGTCGCCGGGCGAAGTCCATGCTGGCCCGCGCCTTGCCGACCTCGCCCAGCAGCAGCAGGGCGCGTGCCTCGCGGCGGTGGCTGGCGACCGAGTCCGGGGAGGCGACGCCGCGCTGCTTATCCTGGGCCGCGCGCACCGTGGTGATCTCCGACAGCGCCTGGGTGGCGAGGTCGCGGCGCTCCCGCTCGGCCGGGGCCGACTCGGCCTGGGCGAGCAGGTACAGGGCCAGCCGCGAGCGCGCGTCCAGGGTGACCGGGTGCTCGGGACCGTACCTGGCCGCCTGCGCCCGGGTGTCGTCGGCGGCCAGCGCGGTCGCGCTGGCCAGGTCGGTCCCGGTCCGGCGCCGCCGGTAGGCGTTCGCCAGCGACCGGCGGGCCGTGCCGGTGAGGTAGGCATTCGGGCCGTAGGCGGCCTGGTTCCGCTCCAGCGCGGCGACCAGGCTGGAGACCACCTCCGGGGTGACGTCGTCCGCGTCGACGTGCGCGGTGTCGACGCGGCCGCGCAGCCGCGCCCGCGTCGTCGCCGGGACCTGGCCGGCCAGGGATTCCTCCAGCTTCGCCCAGCGGGCCGGCCGTTGCGCCGGCCGCAGCCCGGCGCAGTGCAGGTCCATCGCGGCCTCGGCCAGGTGCACGGCCGGCTCCCGGGCGGCCGGGATCGCGTTCTCGGCCGTCGCCGGGACCCGGACCGGCATGGGCAGGCCCGCGGCGGCCCAGTCGGACTGGCCGGCGTTACGGCACAGCAGCCCGGTCGCGTACTCGCTGGCCTGCCGCACCTCAGCGGGCGGGCGGTGGCGCAGCACCGCCAGCGCCTCCGCCGCCCCGCGCATCATCGCCGCGGTCCGCACCTGCTCGTGCCGCTTGCCATCGTCGTCGGCGCTCACCGGCCACCGCCATGAGCCACGCCGCTGCGGCCGGCGCCTTGCGGGATGCCCGCGGCGACCGGGGCGAGCAGGCCACTCAGCCCTGTCAAGGCGGTCAGCAGGCGGCTGGCCTGCTGCGGGGTGAGGATCGGATCTCCCGGCACCTGGTGCAAGATCCGGTCCGACAGCTGCGCGGCCGCGCGGCTGAGCTGGTCGGCCAGCGGGTCGGCCGGCTCGGCCAGCAGCCTGGCGAGGTCCGCGCGGACCACGTCGAACGCCCCCGCGGGGGTGATCGTCGGATCCTCAAGGACGCTGGTCACCACGATGCCGGCGAGTCTTTCCAGCTGCTCGGCCTTCTCGGTCACCGGGTCCTTCTCCCGGCCGCGCGCCGCGGCCCGCGGCGCCGCCGCCCCGCGCCGGGTGCCGCTGGCCCACTCGGGGGACTCCGACACGCCGTGGTGATAGCGCTGCGTCCACAGCATCGCGAGGACCGCCATGTCCTCGGCCACGCACGCGGGCGGCCCGGCCGGGCGGCACGCCGCCAGCGGGACGTCATCGCCGGCCCACGCGGCCAGCGCGCGCAGGTACGCCTCGGCCACCTCCGGCAGGCTCATGTCGAACTTCCCGGCGATCTGGAGCACGCCCTCGCGGTAGGCCCAGAAGGTGACGATCTTCGCCTCGGCGATGAGCGCGTTGCGCGGCTTAACGGCCTCATCGGTCCCGGCCCACCGGGCGATCGGCCCCTCCCACTCGGCGCGGAACTTCTTGTACACCGTCTCGTGCGCGGCGAAGCGCGCGCGCCGGGCCACCTCGGTGAGCAACGCCCGCGGGGCGGTCTGCGCCTGCTGAGGCCGGGTGCCCTGAGGCTGCTCCTCCTCCAGGCGGGCCTGCTCGGCGAGCAGCTCAGACAGTCCGATGAAGCAGCGCAGGCGCTCAGCCCACGCGTCCGTCCGGTGCGTCCCGCTCGCGACCTCGTACCACAGCGCTGAACGCGTCGAGTTCAGTTCATGATTGATTGAGCCAATGATTGAGCCCACGTTCCCCGCCCTCCCTCGGGATCCGCCGACTTGCAGTGGGCCCAGTATCCACGT
>JAICUO010000340.1 GCA_025935815.1 Streptosporangiaceae bacterium | reverse complement strand
GGAGACCTTCGCCACGGACGTGGACGACCCCGAGGTGATCCGGCGCGAGCTGCTGCGGCTGTCGGATCGCACGGCGCGGGCGCTGCGCGAGGCCGAGTGCGTGGCCAAGACCGTGACGGTAAAGTTGCGGCTGGCCAGCTTCAAGACCATCACCAGGTCACGGACGCTGCCTGATCCGACCGATGTCGCACGGGTCATCTACGCCACCGCGTGCGCGCTGTACGAGGGATCCGGGCTTGACGGCCGGGCCCGGCTGCGGCTGGTCGGGGTGCGCGCCTCGGGGCTCCGGCCTGCTTCTTCGGCGGCTACCCAGCTGGCGTTCGGCGACCGCCCGGACGGGTGGCGGGAGGCGGAACAGGCCATCGACCAGATCGCGCGCAGGTTTGGCGACAGCGCGGTGCGCCCGGCCAAGCTGGTTGGAGAGGGTCGGCCAAGGCCATCTCCGGCAACCCCGACATCGCCCCCTTCCACGGGGCGTGCGGAGCCTCGTATCCTGGGAAATGAATCGGGTACGTAGGTGAGGTGAGAGTCACCCCATTTCCCCGGGTTCAATGGGAGGCGTGTCGTGCCGCTCTCTGAGCATGAGCAGCGCCAGCTGGAGCAGATCGAGCAGGCGCTCTACAGGGATAATCGGAGGCTGGGCCGGCTGGTGCGGTCCAGTGACCCGCGCGTGCATTACCGGCGCCGGGTGGTTCAGGCAGCCTCCGGCTTCGTCGTCGGCGCCGGCCTGGTCGCCGCTGGCGTGATCTTGTCGCAGAGCTGGCATGCCTGGCTGGCCATCGCGGGCTTCGTTGTCATGCTGCTGTGCGGCGTCTGGGCGCTGAGCAGCTGGCGCCACATGGCGGGGGTGCACCTTGGCGTCGCCGGGCGGGGCGCGCCGCCCGGCGGCCGGCGGAAGCGCCGTGGCGGCAATCGGGGCCGGGCCGGCAAGGGCGCCATGATGGAGCGCTTCGACGAACGCTGGCGCCGCCGCCAGCAAGGCGACCGGTAAGCACCTGACCGGCCCCCTACGGGACGCCTTCTGGCCTCCGCTGGCGCCCCGGACGGCGGGCGGTTACTGACTGACTCTCTCCAAGGTCCGGCTCTCGTGCTCGTCGCCGGTGAGGCCGTCCAGGGTGAGGCCGTTCGCCGGGTCTGCCTTGCCGCGCCTGAGGCTGAGCCGGCCGAAGACGTCCGCCGCCCGGCTTACCCCGCTGACCGTCGGGATGAGCACCGAAGACGGCAGCAGCCGCGCCCGCCAGCGGTCGCGGCGCGTCGTGGTCACCGCGATCGCCCGGCGGATGGCGGCGCTGTCGCGGCGCAGCCCCGACCCGGATACCGGCCGGGCGGAATACCGGGCCCGTTCCTCGGCGATGGTGACGCGCTTCAGCGCCGCGATCCCGGCCTGGGAGACCGAAGCCCTCGCGATCTCGCCGCGGGGCGCCTGATCCGGCGCCCCGACCTGCACGACATCGGGTGCGCTGTCATCCACTGCGCTGCCATTCACGGCGCCGCCATCCAGGAGGTCCCGCAGCCCGTTCCCCGCGCCGTCGTCCCCGGTCCCGGTCCCGGTGACCCGTGCCGCGACCCGCGCCCGGAGCGCGCGGGGCGTCTCGCTGAGGGAGTACCCGGCCCGGTAGTCAATCAGGTCATCTCGCAGTTCCTGCCAGGCCACGTGCGCGAGCCCGGCGTCCCCGCCGCTGGCGCCGCGGCGCCAGCGGCGCCGGCGGATCGCCAGCCGCGCGACCGGCGGCACGATGAGCGCGAGCAGTGCCAGCGCGCCCACCACGATCCCGAAGATCTCCCACGGGGTCAGCCCGGGGTGCCTGTTAAGCCTGGTGAGGTCGCCGGCGGCGCCCACCGGCGGGAAGAAGTCGGGTGGCAGCTGCTTGCCATTCACGGTGCCGGGCGCCGCGGAGGGCGCCGTCCCGCCGGTGGCGCCGCCAGTGCCCGTGGGGAGGCTCACCGACGACTTCGCGTAGCCCGGGGTGACCGCGGTGCCCTGCCCGTCCGCGCCGGACGGGGTCGGCTCGAACCTCAGCCACCCGAAGCCGCTGAAGTACATTTCCGGCCACTCGTGCGCGTCGTGGGTGGTGACCAGCCAGCTGCCGTCATGCTGGCGGGTCCCGGAGGTGTACCCGATCACGACCCGCGACGGTATGCCGAGCAGCCGGCCGAGCACGGCCATCGCGACCGCGAACTGCTGGCAGTACCCGTGCTTGGTGTAGGTCAGGAAGTTCACCAGCTGCTGGGGGGTCAGCACCGGGGACGCCTGCAGCGTGTAGGTGAACCCGCCCCCGCTGCTCAGCCACGCCTGCAGCGCTAGCGCCTTGTCGAAGGCGCTGGCCTTGCCCTTCGTGAGCTGCTGGGCCAGCTTGCGCAGCGACTCGAAGGAGGCGGGAACGCCCCCGTCGCTGGAAACGATGCTGGCCGGCGCGGGGCCGGCCGCTGCCACGTCCTGCGTGGCGGGCTTGAGGTCCAGGCTGCGGACCTGGTAGGTCAAGCCGGCCAGGGAGGTGTCAGTGGAGTACACCATCAGGCCGCTCTTGTTGACCTGCCAGCTTCCCTGGACGCTCACGTTGAGCGCCGGATACGGCACCGGCAGCACGGTGGTCGTCCTGCCGTTCAGCTGGGCGGCCGCGCTGACGCCGGAGCTGACATGGACGGTCGTCAGCGCGAACGTGCCGGCGAACGCGTTGGCCAGCCCGGGCGGCGGGGGCAGCGGCGTGTCCCCGGACACGGGCACGCCCGGGCTGTCGACGAGGTGCCAGTCCGCGGCGGTCAGCTGATCGAGGACGTAGAGCTGCAGGTACTCACCCGTGGCGGCCGACGGGCCGCTCTCGGTGTACTGCAAGACCGGCTGAGCCTTCTTGCTCTGCAGCTCGCTGGTCATCGCCGTCACCGGCGAGGGCAGGCCGACGAGGCCGCCGCCCGACCCGTCCGACCCGGGGTGCCCGCCGATCCCCGGCTGCCCGCCGAACAGCCGGGTCGTGTGCAGCCCGGGGATGAAAAGCGGCAGGCACAGCGCGATCGCGATCGAGGCGATGCCGACGCGACGGCCGGCCGACGACAGCGCGCTGGTGTCCGGCCCGCCGCCGGCCGAGCCGGGCTGGGGCTGCTCCCACTCGCGGATCCGCTCGCGGCCCTCGGTGGCCAGCAGGCCCAGGTAGCCGGCGACGCCCAGGCAGAAGGCGAGCGCGATGCCCAGCCAGCCCCGGCTGGCACTGACCGTGAACGGCTCGGTGACCAGCAGCAGCAGCGGTATCCCGGCCAGCGCCGCGCTCCGCAGCCGGACCGCGATCAAGTCCGTGAGCACCGCGACGATGCCGATGCCGCTGACCGCCAGGAACAGCATCCCGGTCAGTTCCGGGACCGGCGGCGCGTACTTGGCCGACAAGCTCGTCCCCTGGCTAGTCAAGGTGGTCAGCCGGTGCAGCGAGGCCAGCGTCGGCAGGACGTGCCCGAACGAGAGGCCGTAGGCGAAGACCAGGTTCAGGTACAAGAGGAGCCCGGCCGCCCCGGCCAGCAGGCACACCAGCACGGGCAGGCGGCGCAGCCGGGTGAGCGTGCCGACCAGCGCGACCGTGACCGTCGCGCCCAGCCCGCCGAACCACCACGCGGTGCCGATGAACAGCGGGTACAGCGACGTCGCGGCGAGCATGGTGGCGACGCCGGCGGCGATTGTCTGGCGATGGGAGCCCATTGGTCAGCCCTCCGATGCCGATGCGGATGCGGAGGCCGCCGGCGTATCCCGCGGGCCGGTCTCCGGGGGCGTTCGCGGGGCCGCCGCCGCGGATGCCGCAGCGGCCGAGCGGAGGGCGCTGCCCGACAGGGACAGCCGGTGCAGTTGCTCCCAGGCGGCCGAGAGCGGCATCTCGGCGGTGACCAGGGCGGCTCGCCAGCCGGCGGCGGTGAGGATCGCCGCGACGGCCGCCTGGTCGCGGTCCCCGGCCGCGGTGGCAGCGCCGCCCCGGGAGGGTGACCCCGCGGAGGGGGCCAGGACGAGCGCCATCGCCGGAGCCGTCCCGCGCCGCGTGGCGGCCAGCTCCCGGGCCTGCTCGGTGGTCAGGTACCCGAGCACGGCGACGATCTGCCCGCCGCCGGCCTGCAGGGCGCTGATGCCCGCGTGCAACCCGGTCTCCCGGGAGGGCCGGACGACCGCCAGCGCGTCGAGCAAGGCGTCCTGGAAGGGGTCCTGGCGGGGGATAAGCCCCGCGTCGGTCACCAGCTGCGCGTCGAACCCCTCCCCGGCCAGGTGCACCCCGACGGACGCGGCGGCGGTGACGGCGAGCTCGAAGGACGCGGTGGTCGCGTGCGCCAGCCGCCGGGCGTCGAGGAAGAGCGACGCCGTGTTGCGCCAGTGCTGCTCCTCACGGCGGACCATCAGCTCCCCGTACCGCGCGGTGGACCGCCAGTGCACCCGGCGCAGGCCATCCCCCGTCTGGTAGGCCCGCGGGGCCACGTCGTCGTCGCCGGTCGCGGCGATGCTGCGGCGGCCGTCGTCCCCGCCGAGCCAGTTCCCTGACAGCGGCGGGCGGGCCAGGGGGATGATCTTCGGCGTTACCGTCAGGGTGCTCGTGGTGGCGAAGGCCCGGTTGATCTCCACTAGGCCAAAGGAGTCGGCGACCCGCACTCGCAGCGGGCCGATGACGTACTTGCCACGGGCGTCCGACCGCACCTGGTACCGGAACTCCCGGCTCCCGCCGCCGCCGATCCCGTCCAGCACGAACCGCGGCTTGCTGCCCAGCGCGTAGGGCAGGGAGTCCTCGGCCAGCAGCAGCCCGGTCCGCAGCCGGGAGACGTTCGTTAGCCGGATGGTCATCTCGGCGGGCTGCCCGACCGGGGTCCGGGCCGGGATCACCCGGCGCGCGCACGACAGCCGGTAGCGGGCGCGCCCGGCGCCGAGCGCGGACAGCAGCGGCACCGCCACCAGGAGCGCCCCGATGCGGACCAGGTCTGGCTCGGGGATGAGGAGCCCGCACAGTATGGCGGCGATGCCCGCCGCCATGAAGGACCGTCCCCGGGTGGTCAAGGTAAGCAGCAGCGCCCGCATTTGAATTTCCCCAGTCAGGCCATTGTCACGCGCGTGGCAGTGGCAGGTCGCTTATCAGCTTGATCACGACCTGCTCGGGAAGCCGCCCGTCGTAGATGGCCTCGGTGGTGGGCAGCAGCCGGTGGGTGAGCACGGGGGCGGCCAGCGCCTGGACGTCGTCGGGGATGACGTAGTCGCGGCCGGCCAGGGCCGCCCGTGCCCGGCTGGCCCGCAGCAGGTGCAGCGCGGCGCGCGGTGACGCGCCGAGCCGCAGCTCCGGTGCCTTCCGCGTGGCGTTCGCGAGCGCGATGATGTACTGCTTGACCGGAGCCGACACCAGCACCCCGCGCACGGCCAGGATCAGCGCCCGTACGTCCGACGCGTGGGCGACCGGCTTGAGCTGGTCCAGCGGCGAGGACGACCCGTGGGTCTCGAGCATCTCCAGCTCGGCTGCCGCCGTCGGGTAGCCGATCGAGATCCGGGCGGTGAACCGGTCGCGCTGCGCCTCCGGCAGAGGGTAAGTGCCCTCCATCTCCACCGGGTTCTGGGTCGCGATGACCATGAACGGCGACTCGAGCGCATAGGTGGTGCCATCCACCGTGACCTGCCGCTCTTCCATCGACTCAAGCAGCGCGGACTGGGTCTTGGGCGAGGCCCGGTTGATCTCATCGCCGACGACGATGTTCGCGAAGACCGGGCCGGGCTTGAACTCGAATTCCCTGCGTTCCTGGTTGTAGGCGCTCACCCCGGTCACGTCGCTGGGCAGCAGGTCCGGGGTGAACTGCACCCGGCGCACGGTGCAGTCGATGGACCGCGCCAGCGCCTTGGCCATCATGGTCTTGCCGACCCCGGGGACGTCCTCGATGAGCAGGTGCCCCTCCGCGAGCAAGACGGTCAGGGCCAGCCTGACCGCGTCCGCCTTCCCGTCGATCACGGACTCCATCGCCGTGCCTATCCGCTGGGCAATGGCGACGAGATCATCAAGGTCCCGTTCGCGCTGCCGCCCCGTGTCCACTACCAACGGGCCTCCTCGATAGGCCTGGCGAAATAACTTCCCGCGTGACTACCCGTGCTGACCAACGCAACAGTACGTCGTATCTGACATTACGTTGCCGGTTGGTCGGCAAGATTGCCGCTACCCGCGCAGCCGGGCCGATCCTGGCTTCGCGGGCGTGGCCATCTGCCCGAAATTTACCTAATACCCAGCTGTTTGGCATCCCCGCGCGCCGCTGGCTCGCGCCGGACGCCGAAGTCGCGTCCCACTAGTGATCAAGATCATCGTGAGTGCCGTCATCGCGGTGCAGCCCCGCCGAGCCTGCTTCCCGCTCCACTTTCCCCCACCGGGGCCCGGCGAGTGCCCGCCTCGCATTCCCGGCCCGATCATCACCGGCAACGCCGACCAGCCGACTGCGGAGTTTTCAAGCTGTTTGTTCTGATAATCCCTTTCTAGGGCTATCCGTCGCCGCTATCTTCCGCTCGTGATATTGATCAGGCTGCCATCATATGACATCATTAAATTATCAGTTCGATTAATGCTCGGCGCGGCTACTCAGGAGCGCCATGCCGAGCAGGCGGCACGCCAGGGCTGGCGAATTCTTCCCCCACTTTGCTCCACCTCGCTTGACCTGCGGATTTGCGAGCGGACGAGCGCTGCCAGGGTCATTTAGCCTGTTGACGGTGGGGAGTTGTGGGGTAGAGTGGGGCGCGGTGGAGTGACAGGTATCAAAGCTCGGCCAGCGGGGAGGTGGGATCCGGATGTTCCTCGGTACTCACGCGCCCAAGCTGGACGAGAAAGGACGCCTGTTCCTGCCGGCGAAGTATCGTGACGAGCTCTCCGGGGGAGTGGTGATCACGAAGGGGCAGGAACGATGCCTGTATGTCTTCCCGATCGCGGAGTTCACCCGGATCACCGAGGCCCTGCGCGACGCGCCGGTCACGGCCAAGGGGGTTCGCGACAAGACCCGCATCCTGTTCGCCAGTGCCTCTGACGAAGTCCCCGACAAGCAGGGCAGGATCACCGTCCCGCCCGCGCTGCGCACCTACGCGGGACTCCAGCGGGACTGCGCGGTGATCGGGGCGAACACGCGACTTGAGATCTGGGACGCGCAGGGCTGGGAGACCTACCTGGCCGCGCAAGAGGATTCGTACTCCGACGCCGAGGAGGAGGTGCTGCCAGGGATCTTGTGACCCGGCCACCGGTAAGCGAACCGGTGGTCATGGCTGTCCGGCGAGGTCTCCAGCCGCGTCGGGGCCGCCCGGCTGGTGCCACTTCCCCGGTGCCAGGCGCGGCCGCCTCGCCAAGGCGCGGACGGAGACCCGGCCGGCGGCAAGGAAGCACCGCAAGGAAAGCACGGCAAGCAAGCACGGCAAGGGGAAAGGCGCGGGGCAGAGCACGTGGGGGCAGAGCAAGAGGCACGGCGAGGGGCCACGGCAACGAGGCACCGCGATCGGCACCCCGGCAGGCCCCCGCGAGAAGAGAACGGGAGGGTCGAGTGGGCGAATCCGCCTACGGGCACGTGCCGGTCATGGCCGGGCGCGTGGCGCAGCTCCTCGTGCCCGTCCTCCAGCCGCCCGCCGTCATGGTGGACGCCACGCTGGGCCGCGTGGGACACGCCCGTGCGCTGCTGGCGCAGTGCCCCGGCCTGGTCCTGATCGGGATCGACGCCGACGAGGCCGCCATCGAGCACGCCCAGGCGCTCGCGCGGGAGTACCCGGGCCAGGTGACACTCGCGCATTCTTTCTATGACCAGATCGCCTCGATCGTCGCGTCGGCTGGCTACCGGCGCGTCCAGGGCATCCTGTTCGACCTCGGGGTGTCCTCACCCCAGCTTGACGACTCCGGCCGCGGCTTCTCCTACGCGCGGGAAGCTCCCCTGGACATGCGCATGGACCAGTCGGCGGGGCAGACCGCCGCCGACATCGTGAACGGCTACACCGCCGCCGAGATCGCGCGGGTGCTCTTCGAGTACGGGGAGGAGCGCTTTTCCCGCCGGATCGCCGACGCCATCGTCCGCGAGCGAGCGAGCGCGCCGATCACCACGACGCTGCGGCTGAGCGGCATCATCCGGGACGCGATCCCGGCGGCCGCGCGCCGGACCGGGGGCAACCCGGCCAAGCGCACCTTCCAGGCGCTGCGGATCGAGGTGAACGACGAGCTCGGCGCCTTGCGGCGCGCGCTCCCGGCCGCCTTCGGCCTGCTCGCCCCCGGCGGGCGGATCGTCGTGCTCGCCTACCACTCACTAGAGGACCGCCTCGTGAAGCGCGAGCTCACGGCGCGGGCGGCCGATCCGGCACCGCCGGGCCTGCCGGTACGGGCCGGCGAGGTGTTCGCCGGGCCGGGGGGCACGGTCGGCCCGGAGTTCCGGCTGCTGACCAGGGGCGCCGAGCGTCCGACCGACACCGAGCTAGCCAGCAACCCACGAGCGGCGTCCGCGCGGCTGCGTGCGGCCGAGCGGATCCGGGAGGCAGCGTGAGCGAGCTAAGGGGCGCGGCGGCGCCTGGACTGAGCGTGGGCTCCGAGGGACGAGGAGCGGGAGCGAGGGAAGGC
>JAICUO010000703.1 GCA_025935815.1 Streptosporangiaceae bacterium | reverse complement strand
GAGACCGAATTCACCGCCGAGCTCGAGCCGCAGGACGCCGCGGTCATCGAGGCCGACGCGGAGCGCAGCCGGCTCACCGTCGAAGTCGGCGGCAAGCGACTGGAGGTCACGCTGCCCGCCGCCCTGGCGCTGGCCGCTCCCGCCGGGAGCGCGCCGAGCGCGCCGGCCGGGGGCCGTCTGAGCTCGCGCAGGGCGCGCGCTGGCAGTGCCGGCCAGGCGGGCAGGGCCGGCCAGGCGGGCAGGGCCGGCCAGCGAGGCGGTGACTCGCTCGTCACGCCCATGCAGGGGACGATCGTGAAGATCGTCGCGGCTGAGGGCCAGCAGGTCAGCGCCAATGACACGGTGGTGGTGCTGGAGGCGATGAAGATGGAACAGCCGCTCAAGGCGCACAAGGCGGGCACGGTCACCGGCCTGGCGGTTGAGGTTGGCCAGACGGTCACCGCCGGCACCGGGATCTGCGAGATCAAGGATTAGCCCGTGTCCCGGCTACCTGGCGATCCTTCGGCCATCAGGTGGCTGCTGTTCGCGATCGGGTTCCGGCTGCCGCCGCAGAACCGGGAGTGGGTGCGGCACGAGCTGACCGACTACGGCTGGCGGGGCCGGACGGTCCGGCGGCTGCTGGTCGTCATGATCCCGGTCTGCGCGGGGCTTTTCTTCCTGCCGGGCCCGCTGTGGCTGCGGATCGCGGTTCCCGCCTTCGCGATGATCGCCAGCGTCGGCACGATCGCGATGAGCGCCGACGACGTGCGGGCCGCCCGGCTCAAGCAGCACGACCTGGAAGTCCCCGACGACCCCGACCTTGGCCGCCCCACCCACTGACCGGCCGATTACGGGTTTGCCCCGTTCCGGAGGGCGGCAAATGCGCGTTTGCCCAGATAGCGCGGTGGTGCCGGGCTGAGCGCCAGGTGGGCTGGCCGGGCATTTCCCGCGTGAGCGGGGTCACATGATGGCGTCGGCGCCGAACTCCATGACCAGGCGGGCGGCCTCGGTGATGCTGCCGGACAGGGACGGATAGACCGAGAAGGTGTGCGCGATCTGGTCGACGCTCAGGTTCTGCTCGATCGCGACCGAGATCGGCAGGATGAGCTCGCTCGCGCGCGGGGCCACGATCACGCCCCCCAGCACCAGGCCGGTGCCGGGGCGGGCGAAGACCTTGACGAACCCGTCCCGGAACCCGGCCATCTTGGCCCGCGGGTTGGTCGCCAGCGGCTGCTTGATCACCCGGGCGGCAACCTCTTCGCGGTCCACCGCGGCCTGCGAGACACCGACCGAGGCGATCTCCGGGTCGGTGAAGATCGTGGATGCGACGTGGCTGAGCCGGATCGGCTGGACCGCCTCGCCGAGCGCGTGCCACATGGCGATCCGGCCCTGCATCGCCGCCACGGACGCGAGCAGCAGCACGCCGGTGCAGTCACCGGCGGCGTAGACGCCCGGCGCGGACGTGCGGGAGACCCGGTCCACCTCGACGAAGCCGCGGGAGTCGACGCTGACCCCGGCCTTCTCCAGGCCGATCCCGCTGGTGCTGGGCACCATGCCGACGGTCAGCAGGCAGTGGGAGCCGGTGATCACCCGCCCGTCGGCCAGCGTCACCGCCACGCTGTCGCCCTTGCGGTGGACGGCCTCGGCGCGGGACCTGCTCAGCACCTTCATGCCGCGCCGCCGGAAGACGTCCTCGATGACGACGGCGGCGTCCTTGTCCTCGTGCGGAAGGACCCGCTCGCGGGAGGAGACGAGGGTGACGTTGGTGCCGAGCGCCTGATAGGCCCCCGCGAACTCGGCGCCGGTCACCCCGGAGCCGACCACGATCAGGTCCTCGGGCAGCTCGGGCAGGTCGTAGATCTGCCGCCAGGTGAGGATCCGCTCGCCGTCGGGCACCGCGTCGGGCAGGATGCGCGGCGTGGCGCCGGTGGTGACGAGCACGATGTCCGCGCGGACCTCGGCGGCCTCCCCGGGCTGGCCGTCGACGACGATCGTGTGCGGGTCGGTGAGGCGGCCGCAGCCCTTGATGACCTGGACTCCCTCGGCGGCCACGTGCTCGGCGATGTCGTTGGACTGGGCCGCCGCGAGGGCCTTGATGCGGGCGTTGAGCGCGGGGGCGTCCACGCTGAGGCTCGGGTTCTTCCCGTCTTCCAGCTGCAGCCCGAGGGCTGCGGAGCGGCCCAGCGAGGTCATGGTCACCGACGACTCGATGAGCGTCTTGGACGGCACGCAGTCAGTCAGGACGCAGGCACCGCCGAGACCGTCGGCGTCAACAACGGTTACGTCCGCCCCGAGCTGGGCGGCGACAAGAGCGGCCTCGTAGCCTCCTGGCCCCCCGCCAAGTATCGCGATCCGAGGACGTGGCAAAGTCACGTTTACTTAGTATCCCGCATCAAGAACCCCCGCTGATACATCGCCCGCCACGAAGACGCCGTACGCTTAGTCCCCGTGGCACTATACGCCGCCTACGGCAGCAACATGGATCCGGCGCAGATGCTCGCCCGCTGCCCGCACTCCCCGCAACGGGGCACGGGGTGGCTGGAGGGCTGGCGCCTGACTTTCGGCGGTGAGGACATCGGCTGGGATGGAGCCCTCACCACGGTTGTCGAGGACCCCGCCCAGCGGGTCTTTGTCGTGCTCTACGACGTCCCAGAGGTCGACGAGAAGGAGCTCGACACGTGGGACGGGGTGACCCTCGGCTACTACCGCAAGCTCAAGGTCCGGGTCCAGAACCTGGATGGCGACGCACTGGCCTGGCTTTACGTGCTGGATGCGTATGAGGGCGGGCTCCCGTCCGCCCGGCACATCAGCATCCTGGTGGACTCGGCGATCAAGGCCGGCGCGCCTGACGACTACATCCAGTGGCTGCGGGCGCGCCCGTCGAACCCGCCGGCCACGCCTTCAGGCTCGCAGCCCGTCATCCCCGATGTCCCCGATGAGCCACCGGCCCTGTTAGGGCACCGCGCGGTCGGCGGCATCCGGGCCGGGCCAGCGGGCCGCGCGCATGTCGACCCGGACGGGGATGTCCGCCGAGCGCAACGGAGTCCCCTCCGCCCGGTAGTGCTTCAGCGCCGCGAGGTCATGGCCGGGCGCCGGCGTGCCGTCGGCGTGAATGACGCGCCACCAGGCGACGCCTCCGCCGTAGGTGGCGAGCACCCGCCCGACCTGCCGGGGACCGCCGGAGGCGAGGTACTCGGCGATGTCGCCGTAGGACATGACGCGCCCGGGCGGGATCGCCTCCACGACCTGCAGCACCTGATCGACGTAGTCGTCCACGACCCTGGCGTTCCGGGGACCGCCGTCTCGCTCAGTCATCCGGGATCCAGGCCGGGTAGCTCACGGGTGCCTGGGGCTGGTCTTCCGGCCAGGAAGCGGGTGGCGGCGGCGGGTAGCGGGCCGGCGGGTCAGGGTAGTGCGAGGGCGGCGGCCGCGGAGGGTCAGGGTAGTGCGAGGGCGGCGGCTGCGGCGGGTAGCCGGGCGCTGGCGGGTATCGCGACGGATATCCCTGTCCCTGGTATCCGGGGTATCCGGCCTCGCCGTACGGCTGACCTGGATAGCCGGCCTGGGCGTAGGGGTCAGCGCGGCCAGGAGCGGTCGGCTCGTATCCAGGGGACCCGTAGGCGGCGGCCCACGGGACCGGGCCGGGCGGGCTGGGCATCCGGCGCCGCCTCAGGGCCGCCAGCCGGATGGCGCCGCCGATCGCGGAGGCCAGCGCGACCAGTCCGAGCAGCGCGAACACGATGACCTGGCCGCTGCCGCGCGGCTTGACCGGTGCCGCGGGAACCGCGTTACGGCCGCCGAACGTCCCCGACGCGCTCCCCGGCGAGCGGCCGGGCCGCTGCGCGGCAAGCGACCCGGCCGCCTGCAGCGCCTTCGCCGCGTCCACCGTCCCGAACCCGGTCTGGGCGTCGTAGCCGATCTG
>JAICUO010000994.1 GCA_025935815.1 Streptosporangiaceae bacterium | reverse complement strand
TCCGGCGTGCCCTCGACCTGGCCGGCGCGCCGGCCATGGCCGGCCGCATCGCCAGGGCACGGGCAAAGGCGAGAGAGCACGCCTGGAACCTGATCGAGCGGACGCCCGCCGGGTTCCCCTGGCTGGCCGTCGCGGGCAAGACGCTGACGGGATGGCTGGTCATCGACATGGACGCCACCCTGGTCACCGCCAGCTCGGACAAGGAAGGAGCCGCGCCCACCTGGAAGAAGGGCTACGGCTTTCACCCGCTGGCCGCCTGGTGCGCGAACACCCGCGAGTGCCTGGACATGCTGCTCAGGCCGGGCAACGCCGGGTCGAACACGTTCACCGACCACAAGGAAGTGCTGACCGCGGCCCTGAAGCAGGTCCCCGCCCGGTTCCGGCGCAAGGTCCTCGTCCGGGTCGACGGGGCCGGCGCCAGCCACGACCTCATCGAGCACCTGCTGTCCCTGTCGACCCCGAGGAAGAAACTGCTGTTCACCTGCGGCTGGACCATCATGCCCGCCGACGAGGACGCCATCCGCCAGGTCCCCGCCGGAGCGTGGAAGCCCGGCGCCGCCCAGGACGGCGAGGCGGAACAGGACAAGGACACCGCGGAGATCACCGGCCTGATGGCCCGCGCCGGGAACTGGCCCGAGGGGCTGCGCTGGGTCGCCCGCCGGGTCAAGCCGTCCCGCCGGCACCTGCGCAACCTGACGGGCTACGAGCGGAAAACAGGCTGGAAGTACTCAATCACCTGCACGAACATCCCCGACGACGGCATCGGCGGCGTCCCCGGCAGCCACCATCCCCAGTACATCGACGTGCTGCACCGCGACCACGCCACCGTCGAGACAGCCGGCGTCCGCACGGCCAAGGCCATGGGCCTGCGGAACCTCCCGTCGAAAACCTGGCAGGTCAACGCGGGATGGGTCCTCGCGGCGAACATCGCCGCCGACCTCGCTGCCTGGACCCGCCTCCTCGGCCACTGCGACGACGATGAACTCCGGGACGCGAACCCGGACACGCTCCGCTACCGGGTCTGGCACCTGCCGGCCAGGCTGGCCCGCCACGCCCGCCAGCGCGCCCTCGCCATCAGCGCCGACTGGCCGTGGGCCGAGGCGTTCCTGACCTGCTGGCAGCGGCTCTGCGCCCTGCCGGCACTGACCTGACCAGCACGAACCAGCCCACAACGCGGAAGGAGGACACGGCCGGCGCGGTCGGAGCCGGCGCACGCCCGGGCACACCGGGACCTCCGTGCACCCCGCGACCCGCACCGAAACGGACATGAGGATCAAAAACAGAAGTCAGCACAATCAGTAGCCGACCCTCAAGGTGCCTGAACGATTGAAGCTAAGCAGGTAGGCGCCACGGGGAGGGGCTGTGACGAATTATTACTGGGTACTTCTCAGCGGAATCTTTGGCGCTCTAATCGCCATTGCGATCAACATTCTGACGCAACCAGAAAACTTGCGTAAACCAAGCGGATGGCTGCTGGTAATGGTACTCGTTCTCGTTGGTTCCGGCATAGGCTACGCTGCTCAATCTAAGGCCACCCCCGGTAGTGCCAGTTCGCAGCCGTCACTGCCGACCTCGCCCTATAGTGGAGCCTCGGCGCCAGTCGCTCCAGTCACGATCGGAGCACCATCCTCGAGCGGCCTGCAAGTAAAATCGTCAATTAATTCCC
>JAICUO010000725.1 GCA_025935815.1 Streptosporangiaceae bacterium | reverse complement strand
GGCCATTGGCTACCTTGCTGGCATGACATATGCTTCTTTACTAGATGTGAAGATTTGAACTGCCTGGTCGACGGCTTGCTCCAGTGGCGTGGCGAGCCTCCCGGTCCTGCGGCCAGGCGGGTTGACGGCCGGCCGGACTGGCCGGCCGGAGTGGCCAGCCGGGGTCGCCAGCAGGCGGTGCGACGCCGTCAGCTGGGTTTCCTGCGTGGATTACTGGGTAGCGGACAGATGAGCATTGGTGCGAACAGTGTGGTTACGGGCAATAAGGTCCGACCTCACGGCCGTTACTGATGCTCGACGAGTCCTAAGGTGCGTGTCGTCGCCGCCAGGGCAGTGTGCTGCCAGCACAGTGCGCTGCCGGGACAGGTATCGCGGCACGGCGCGTTGCCAGCACCGCGCGGCATGGACGGCGGACAGGCAGGAGAGGGTCAGGCAGGACTCAGGCAGCCAAGCAAGGCTAGGCCCACTCGAGGCAGCCCGAGGCGGTGCCAGCGGCGAGACGGTCGATGAAAGGACGGCCGATGAAAAACCGCGCACTCGCCCCGGGCAATATTTACGTGTCCGAAACACATAGAAAAACCCGTAGTTCAGGCCAATTCGGGACAGAGGGGGTGCTGTCGAAGCGTATGAGAGCAACGAATCGGGGAAGGAAAGCGTTATATGAGCATGACAGTCTGGGAATGGTTCGAGCAGCGCTCGTTTCATCATCGAGACTTTCACAGTCTCGCGCTAGCTCGCAATCGGTCGGAGCACGCCACTACCACCCTGGTCCTCCCGGGACGCAACGTCGCGGGGACCATCGGCACCATCCTCGACGTCGTCGCGGGCCTGAGGCAGCGGACGGGCCTGCCTGACCAGGTTATCGTCGTCGACGCTGACTCCCCGGACGGCACCGCGGACATCGCCAGGGCCCACGGCGCCGAGGTTTACTCAGAGAACCAGCTAATGCCCGCCTACGGTCCCGCCCAGGGCAAGGGCGACGCCATGTGGCGGGCCTTGTCAATCGCCCGGGGCGACATCGTCATGTTCGCCGACGCCGACACCACTGACTTTCGCGAGCACTACGTGTACGGTACGCTCGGCCCGCTGCTCAGCGATCCGTCAATCCAGTTCTGCAAGGCGGCCTTCCGGCGCCCATTCACCTCAGGTGAGAAGTCCGTGGCCGACGGCGGCGGACGGGTCACCGAGCTCATGGCCAAGCCCCTGCTCAACCTCTTCTGCCCGCAGCTCGCCGGGTTCGTGCAGCCGCTCGGCGGGGAGTTCGCCGCTCGCCGTGAGTTGCTTAGCGCGCTGCCCTTCTTCACCGGCTACGGCGTCGAGATCGGGATGATGATCGACGTCTTCAACGAGGTCGGGCTCAACGCGATGGCCCAGGTGGACATCGGCACCCGGCAAAACCGTCACCAGGCGCTCGCCGAGCTCAGCCGCATGAGCTCGGTCGTGCTCCGCACCGTCGCCGTCCGCGAGGGCATCTCAGCCCGGTACCTCGATGAGGAGAACCCCACGCTGTGGGACGTCCACCAGCCGGAGACGTACCTGCACGCGGTGGCCTCCGCGAACGGGCTGCGCCTCGATGAGCACCTCAACGAGCTGCTTGAGCGCCCGCCGTTCGCGAGGCTCAACGGCGGCACCGCCCTGACCGTCCCCGCCTTATTTCCTGGGGATGCAAACCAATGCCCCAGACCCCCTCATGGTGCAGCCTTCGTCCGTACTCCCGGCTACGCCGGCAGGGGCCCGGGAAACCGCCAGGCCCCTGCACGGCTCGCCGGGACCGCGCCAGGTGCTCGCTCGCAAGCTCGCTGCGCCGCGCGGAAGGCCGAGGCCCGCTATCGTTAAGCATGACTACGCCGGATATTCCGCTGCTGGACATCGCGCTCTGGCGGGAGGGAGCCCCCGGGCAGCGCGCCGAGATCGCCACCCGGATGGATGAGGCACTGCGCCAGTCGGGGTTCCTGATGATCAGCAACCACGGCATCAGCGCCAGCCTGCGGGAGACCATCCGCGCGCAGGCGCGCTCATTCTTCGCGCTGCCCGTCGAGCGCAAGCAGGCGTACGCCACCCCGGTCGCCGGCCGCGGCTGGATACCGCCCGGCGGGGAGGCGAACGCGTTCTACGGCGAGGCCGCCGACCCCGAGCGCGCCGACCTGAAGGAAAGCCTCACGGTCGGCCGCGAGCTCACCACCGGGGACGCCGAAACCGATGCGAAGTGGTTCACGCCCAACGTGTGGCCGGTCGAGTGCCCGGGCCTGCGGGACCGCTGCGAGGCCTTCACCAGGCATGTCCGCGAGCTGTACTACGACCTGCTGCGGATGTGCGCCACGGCCCTGGACCTCCAAGACGAGGACTTCTTCGTCAATCACGTCCAAGGCGGGCCGCAGACCTTCAACATCAACCGGTACCCGCCGCTGAGCGTCACCGGAGTCCCGAAGGCGGGCCAGTACCGGGTTGCCCCGCACACCGACTGGGGCATCCTGACGATCTTGGACCGCCAGCCCGGCTACGGCGGCCTGCAAGTGCAAAACCTCGACGGCACCTGGGCCGACGCGCCCTACGTGCCCGACGCGTTCACCGTGAACGTCGCCGACCTGCTGTCGCGCTGGTCCGGCGGCCGCTGGCGCTCGACCAGGCACCGCGTGCTGCCGCCACCGGCGCAGGCCCCCGATGAGGAGCTGATCTCGCTCATCGTGGTCCTCGAGGCTGAGGTGGACACGGTGATCAAGCCCGTCGCCGGCGACCTGGAAATCGAGCCGGTCGTCGCCGGCGACTGGCTCCGCGAGCGCGAGGCCGCCGCCACTGTGTTATCTGGGGGGCAAAACCGGCCCTCCAGCGCGCTGACGCTCGCGCCGACCTCGCGCAGACCGGGGTAGTCAACTGGCGCCAACCCCGGTCCCGGCACGTTCGGACTACCGCTCTGGGCGCGGGGTAGCGGTGTGTCGTGTTGCGGCTAGAACGTCCCGGGATGGCCTATATAGCCTATGGTGGCTCTATGCATGGCGGGCACGGGCGAGGCAAGGAGCGGATTTCACGCACCGTATCGGGAGTGTGTGCTGTTGTGATACCCGCTGATGCGCTATACAAGGACTACAGTTGTCCGAGGGAGCGCGATGCTGCCACGCAATAGGGTCAAGTCCCCGGTGCAGGAGAAAATCACCCTGGTTGATCGCGTCCAGGGACGGATTTCGTCTGCCCCGTTCCTAGCGCGGCCGGTACTGATGATCTTGGCGGTGGCGTTCCTGTCGTGGCTGCTGGCGCCGGTCTCCGTTTACCACGGGCTGCGGTCCCGGATGGCGTCCATGTACGTCGCCTCGTTCGGTGCGTGGCTCTTCTTCTGGGCCTGCGACTCGGCCACGGCGAAGGCAGGGCACGGGAGTCCCTGGTACTTCGCCCTGATCGGGACGCCATTCATCGTCGCCCTCATCGCTCACCTGCGGCCGCTGTCGCGGTCGGTGCCGTGCCGCCACGTCGCCTGGGCGCTGCTGTGGGCGACGCTGGCGGGCATGGCCATCGTCCTCACCTGGCCCAAGCAACCCGTGTTCGCCTTGATCGCCACGTGGGTGATCGCCGCCGCCGTGCTGGGGTGGCGGGCCGCCAAGGCGCTGCAGGACGTCAGCATGTACGGAGCCGCTGGCCCGGACGGTCGCGACGGCAACGGGCCCGCCTCGCGGGACGGCGGCCCGGCGGAGGCCGGATCCCGCGCGGGTCAGCCTCCGCTGGCGATGGCGGGCGCCCACACGCCCGGGTACGGGATGCG
>JAICUO010000429.1 GCA_025935815.1 Streptosporangiaceae bacterium | reverse complement strand
GTGACTGACAACGAATCCGCCGGGCCGATGCGACTTTGGGGAGGCCGGTTCGAGGGCGGCCCGGCCGCCGCGCTGGCGCAGTTGTCGCTGAGCGTGCACTTCGACTGGCGGCTGGCCCGGTATGACCTGCGGGCGTCGCGGGCGCACGCGCGGATGCTGCACCGGGCCGGGCTGCTGACCAGCGATGAGGCCGACGCGATGGTCAAGGCGCTGGATGACCTGGACCACGCGGTGGAGGACGGGTCGTTCCGGCCGACGGTCGCCGATGAGGACGTGCACACCGCGCTGGAGCGCGGCCTGCTGGAGCGGCTGGGCGCCCTGGGCGGCAAGCTGCGCGCCGGGCGCAGCCGCAACGACCAGGTCGCCACCGACCTGCGGCTGTACCTGCGCGACCACGCGCGGCTGATCGTCAGCAGGCTCGCCGAGTTGCAGACGGCCCTGATCAGCCAGGCCGAAGCGTGCGGGGACACCCCGGCGCCGGGCATGACGCACCTGCAGCACGCGCAGCCGGTGCTGTTCGCCCACCAGTTGCTGGCGCACGTCCAGGCGTTCGCGCGCGACGCGGCCCGGCTGCGGGACTGGGACAAGCGGGCCGCGGTCAGCCCGCTGGGCGCGGGCGCGCTGGCGGGGTCGTCGCTGCCGATCGACCCGCAGGTCTTCGCGGCCGAGCTTGGCTTCGCGCGCCCGGCCGCCAACTCGATGGACGCGGTCGCCGACCGGGACTTCGCCGCCGAGTTCTGCTTCGCCGCCGCGCTCATGGGCGTGCACCTGTCCCGGCTGGGGGAGGAGGTCGTGCTGTGGTCGTCGGCGGAGTTCGGCTGGATCGAGATCGACGACGCGTACGCGACGGGCTCCTCGATCATGCCGCAGAAGAAGAACCCCGACGTCGCCGAGCTGGCCCGGGGCAAGGCGGGACGGCTGATCGGCGACCTCACCGGCCTGCTGACCACGCTGAAAGGGCTCCCGCTCACCTACAACCGCGACCTGCAAGAGGACAAGGAGCCGGTGTTCGACGCCGTCGACACCCTGCTCCTGGTGCTGCCCGCGATGGCCGGGCTGGTGGCGACGCTGCGGATCAACGCCCGGCGGCTGCGCGAGCTGGCCCCGGCGGGCTTCACCCTGGCCACCGACCTGGCCGAGTACCTGGTCAAGCGGGGCGTGGCGTTCCGGGAGGCGCACGAGATCGTCGGCCACCTGGTGGTGTGGTGCCAGGTCCACGACGTCAGCCTGGATGAGGTGAGCGACACCGACCTGGCGAAGGTGTCCCCGCACCTGACCCCCGACGTCCGTTCGGTGCTCACCGTGGCGGGGGCGATCGCCGCCCGCAAGGGGGTCGGCGGCACCGCCCCGGACCGGGTGGCCGAGCAGCTCACGGAGATTCGCGCGGTCGTCGACGACGCGGCGGCGTGGGCCGCCGGCTAGTGGCCCGCGACGGGCTGCTCGCGCGCGAGTTCTTCGACCGCCCCTCGGCCGAGGTCGCCCCGGAACTGCTCGGCTGCGTGCTGGAGCACGAGACCGTCGACGGGCTCGTAGCGGTCCTGGTCACCGAGGTGGAGGCGTACGCGGGCGAGGCCGACCCCGCCTCGCACGCCTGGCGGGGCCGTACCCAGCGCACCGCGGTGATGTTCGGCCCGCCGGGGCACGCGTACGTGTACTTCACCTACGGCATGCACTTTTGCGTGAACCTCGTGTGCATGCCGGAGGGGACGGCGTCGGCGGTCTTGCTGCGGGCGGGCCGGATCGTGGCGGGGGAGGACGTCGCCCGCGCCCGCCGGGACCGGCGCGGCACCCGGATCCCGGCCCGCGACCTGGCCCGCGGCCCGGCCCGGCTGTGCCAGGCGCTGGCCATCTACCGGTCCCTGGACGGCGCCGACGTCTGCGACGCGGCCTCCGCGCTGCGGATCCGGCCGGGGACCGCCGCTCCCGCGAGCCCGTCCGGCGACGGGGAGGCAGGCGCAGCGGGGACGATCCGTTGCGGCCCGAGGATCGGGGTGAGCCGGGCCGCGCAGATCGAGTGGCGCTTTTGGCTAGACGGCGACCCGACCGTCTCGCCCTACCGCCCCTATACCCGCCGGACCGCGCGCAGCGCGGGCGCTAGCTCCTAGGCGGCTGGTTCCCTGGGAGGCCGGCTCCCTAGCCTCCTTGGCCCGTGCCGTACCACCACCGGGTTCCCCCGGCGGTGTCCTCGATGATGATGCCCTTGGCGGCGAGCTGAGCGCGGATCTCATCGGCCTCGGCGAACCGGCGGGCGGCGCGCAGCTCAGCGCGCAGCCGGACCTGCTCCTCAATGTGGGCGTCGGCGCTGTCGCCGGCGATACTCTGGCCGGCGATGCCCTGGCCGGCGCTGTTCTCGACAACACTGCGCAGGTCGAAGGCATCGAACAGCGCGTCGACCTCCTGCAGGAAGTCGCGCACGTCCGCGCCGAGGCCCGACTCGTGCCGGTTGAGCGACCGGACCAGGCTGAACAAGGCAGCCAGGGCGCCGGGGGTGTCGAAGTCATCGTCGAGGGCGGCGAAGAACGCCTCGCGGCCGGCGCGCACCTCCTGCGCCACCGCGTCCGGCGAGGGGCCGTCGGCGGTGGCCCGCCGGTACAGGCTCTCGATCCGCTTGCGGCTGGCCTGCGCGGAGTCCATCAGCTCGTCGGTGACCTCCATCGAGCTGCGGTAGTGGTGGCTGATGAAGGCATAGCGCAGCGTGCGCCGGTCCCACTGCTGCCGCAGCTGGCGGACCGTGGTGAAGTTGCCCTCGCTCCTGGCCATCTTCGCGCCGTCGATCCGCAGCAGCCCGGTGTGCATCCAGTAGCGGGCCAGCGGCGCGCGGCCGGAGATCTTCTCCATCTGCGCGATCTCCGCCTCGTGGTGGGGGAAGATCAGGTCAACCGCCCCGCCGTGCAGGTCGTACTGCGCGCCGAAGAACTTCTCGGTGATCGCCGTGTCCTCGATGTGCCAGCCGGGGCGGCCGGGACCGAGGTCGGTGTCCCAGCTGGGCTCGCCGGGCTTGGCGCGCTTCCACAGCGCGAAGTCGCCGGGGTTGCGCTTGGCGTGGTGCTCATCGATCCGCGACAGCGAGTCCTCCGGGGCCACCGTCATCCGCCCGGACAGCTTGCCGTACTCCGGGAACGTGGACAGGTCGAAGTACCAGCCGTCGTCGAGCTCGTAGGCCGCGCCCGCGGCGATCAGCCGCTGCACCTGCGAGACGATCTCCGCGATGTGATCCAGGGCGCGCGCGGTGTCGGTCACCGCGGTGTTGCCCAGCCAGCTCATGTCCTGGTCGTAGGCGACCTGGAAGTAGTCCGCCAGCTCGCGGGCGCTCTGCCCGGCCTGCGCGGCCCGCGCGATGATCTTGTCATCGATGTCGGTGACGTTCTGCAGGTACCGCACCTGGTACCGGCGGCCGAGGTACCGCGCGATGAAGTCGAATTGCGTGTAGGTCTTGGCGTGGCCCGCGTGACTGTAGTCGTAGACGGTCGGACCGCACACGAACATGCGAACCAGTGCCGGATCCTGAGGCGCGAAATCCTCAACCTCCCTGGTCAGCGTGTTGTAAACGCGCAGCCCCATCGAAGACTTCCTTTCATTGCGGGACTGGGAAAGCCATTACCTAAGGGACAACTCTAGGGCACCGAAGACCCCGGACTGTCGGCGTGAACGAGGCCTGGCCGCCGCGGGCGAGGCGTTATGCCAGCGCGGACTCGATTCCCAGCAGGTCAGCGACCCGCACCACGTCCGCGGCATGGGAATCGCCCGCGTTCGGCCGCGACAAACAGGACTCCAGCCGCCGAACGCACCGGGGCGCGTCCAGGTTGTCATCCAGCGCCGCGCGGATCTCGCGCAGCAACGGCCCGGCGGGCAGCGCCGCCGCTTCCGCCCGGCTCACCCCGGCGGCGGCCTTGCGGAGCTTGCGGCTGAGCTCCTCGCCGTCTTCGATGAACTCCGGCCGCCATTCGCCGCCCGAGCGGTAGTGGTAGCGCATGAGCGCCAGCCGGATCGCGGCCGGGGAGTGGTCCTCCAGCAGCCGGTCGACGAAGACCAGGTTGCCGAGGGACTTCGACATCTTCTCGCCGCCCATCTGCATCGGCCCGACGTGCACCCAGCACTTGACGAACGGCACCCGGCCGGCCGCGGTGCTCTGCGCCTGCTCGCACTCGTGGTGCGGGAAGATCAGGTCCGCGCCGCCGCCATGGACGTCGATCCCGGTTCCGAGGTGCCTATCGGCCATGACGGAGCATTCGATATGCCAGCCGGGCCGCCCCGGCCCCAGCGGCGTCTCCCAGCGGGCCGGGTCGCCCTCGTCGCCGATCCGCCGCCACAGCAGGAAGTCCAGCGGCTGGCGCTTGCCCGCGCGGTCCGGGTCGCCGCCGCGCATCTGCGCGAACCTGGTCATGAGGCCGTGCGAGTAGCCGCTGACCCGGCCGTAACCGGGGGTCGCGCTCACGTCGAAGTAGATGTCGCCGTCGAGCTCGTAGGCCGCCCCGGCGGCCAGCAGCGAGCTGATCATCGCCACGATCTCGTCCAGGTGCTCGCTGGCCCGCGGCTCGACCTCGGGCGGGATGAGCCCCAGGCGGCCGAGCGCCGATTGCATGCGCCGCTCCTCCGAGCGGGCCAGGTCCAGGAAGTGGACGCCCATCTCGGCAGCCTTGGCGTACAGCGGCTCGTCGACGTCGGTGATGTTGCGGACCAGCTTCACCGGGCGCCCGAGATCCTCGACGCGCCGGCGGATCAGGTCGAACGTCATGAACGTGAACCCGTGACCCAGGTGGGCGGCGTCATACGGCGTCACGCCGCACACGTACATGGTGAACAGCTCGCTGCCGGGGGCTGAATCGGTAGCCTGCACGAGGGAACGCGTAGCCGTGTCGTGCAACCTCATTGACTCTGCCTTCCCGTCCACACACCGGCTGACAAGATACCCTGTCGCGTAACCAGCGAAAACTGCCCGGCATTCCGCGCCGTCCGGGCTTGTGCCGCGCCCCAGCCAGCGCGATCGCAACCTGTGGTCAGGCAAATCGTTACCGGTTCCCGCCGGGCAGGTGGCAGTATGCAGCCGTGAGTGACATTATCGACGAGCTGACCTGGCGCGGGCTGATCGCGGACTCGACCGACCGTGACGAGCTGCGCAAAGCACTGGACTCCGGGCCGGTCACGTTCTACGCGGGCTTCGACCCCACCGCGCCGGGGCTGCACATCGGGCACCTGGCGCTCTTGCTGACCATGCGGCGGGTGCAGAACGCCGGGCACCGGCCCATTGGCCTGGTGGGCGGGGCGACGGGCCTGATCGGCGACCCGAGCGGCAAGTCAGACGAGCGCGTCCTCAACTCCAGGGAAGTCGTTGAGAGCTGGGTCGAGCGCATCCGAAAGGAGGTCAGCCAGTTCCTTGACCTGAATCCCGACGCGCCGAACGGCGGCATCATCGTGTCCAACCTGGAGTGGACCGGGCAGCTGTCGGCCATCGACTTCCTGCGCGACATCGGCAAGCACTTCTCGGTCAACCGGATGCTCGGCCGCGATACCGTCAAGAACCGCCTGGACGGCGGCGGAATCAGCTTCACCGAGTTCAGCTACCAGCTCCTGCAGGCGCTGGACTTCCTCGAGCTCTACCGTCGGCACAACTGCACGCTGCAGATCGGCGGCAGCGACCAGTGGGGGAACCTGGTCGCCGGGACGGGCCTGATCAGGTCAACCACGGGCGGGAGCGCGCACGCGTTCACGATCCCGCTCATCACCAAGCCGGATGGCACCAAGTACGGCAAGACCGAGGGCGGCGCGATCTGGCTGAACCCCGAGATGATGACGCCGTACACGTTCTACCAGTTCTGGCTCAACGTCGAAGACGCCGGGGTTCCCAACCTCCTGCGGGTGTTCACGTTCCGCGCGCGAGAGGAGATCCTGGCCCTCGAGGAGGCCACCAGGGACCGCCCCCAGGCGCGGGAGGCGCAGCGAGTTCTCGCGGAGGACGTCACCACCCTCGTGCACGGGGGCGACGAGTGCCGTCGCGTGATCGCCGCGAGCCGGGCGTTGTTCGGCCAGGGCGAGCTGGCTGCCCTGGATGAGAAGACCCTCTGGCAGGCGCTCGCCGAGGCGGGCCTTACGCAGGTTCCCCTGGCGCCGGATCAAGCTCTCCCGTCCGTCGCGAACCTGATGCACCGGGCGGGCGTGGCTGACTCCGTGTCGGCGGCCCGTCGCGCGATCAAGGAAGGCGGCGCCTACCTCAACAACGAGAAGGTGACCGATGAGCACGCGGTGCCATCGCTGGGGCGGCTGCTGCCCGGGGGCTTCCTCGTGCTGCGCCGCGGCAAGCGCACCATCGGCGGAGTGAAGGTCACGCAGGGGCCGTAGCCCGGGCAGCCGGCGCGGTTGAGGTCGTGCCCGGATGATGGTTTCACGGGTTTGCGGGTGCCGTGGCCTGGGTAGTCACGACCGTTACGGGCAGATCGCCTAAACGATTTGACGATGGGGCCCGGCACCCCTACAGTTCTACCTGTCGCGAGGAACACGGGACGCGCCGCAAGGCAGGACCGGTTCCCGGGAGGCTCCACTCGGAGGCTCTCGATCAGTGCTTGTCGATCAGCGGCCGCCCCTGATGCCTTCGGACCGAGGGTCCTCACGCGCCAGCGTGGGTTCCCCGGACTTTAGGTGCGGCAGGGGCCAGGAAACCTGACGGTTGACGAAGATCCGGAAACGATCCGGAAACCTGCGTTGACATGAAGGTGACCTGAGGGTAGAGTGTGAGGGTTGCCCCGGAAGCGCCGTGAGAGCGGGCGGATGGTGTGCGCCGGTTTCTTGAGAACTCAACAGCGTGCTAAAAGCCAGTGCATTAAGCACAACCTCGTCAATGCGCTCGCGGTGCCTTCTGGGCACGGGGCGTGAGG
>JAICUO010000053.1 GCA_025935815.1 Streptosporangiaceae bacterium | reverse complement strand
CTCCCACCAGGCCTTCCTCCAGATGGCCGAGAACCCGTTCGCCGCGTTCGCCGGGCAGCCGCCACCCCTGCCGCAGCCGGGCCCGGCAGCCGCCTCCATGCCTCCGGCACCTGCCTCAATGCCTCCGGCACCTGGGCCGCAGGCTGCCCCGCCACCGGTCTCGGAACCGCCGATCCCGCAACCGTACCTTCCCGGGTCACCGCCTCCGGGGGCCGCGGCGACCACCGAGCCAGTGAGCCTCGCGTTGCTGCTGTCCGTCGTCGCCGACAAGACCGGCTACCCGGTGGACATGCTCAACGGCGGCATGGACCTGGAAACCGACCTCGGCATCGACTCGATCAAGAAGGTGGAGATCTTCGCGGCGGTCCGTGAGCGCGCCGAGGGCCTGCCGTCGACCGACTCCCCGGAGATGGAGCTGCTCTTCCAGGCGCGCTCCCTGGACGAGGTCATGCGCCGTGCCGCCGGCACCAGTGCCATCGTCCCCAGTGCGGTCCCCAGCGTCGCCGGTACCGACGCCGCCGAGCACGGTCCCGCGGTGGCGGTCCACCGGATACCGGTCAGGGCGGTCGCCGCTCCGGCGTGCGGGCTGGCGCTGGCGGGCCTGGGAGGCGGGCCGATCACCGTCGTCGACGGCGGCAGCGGGCTGGCAGCGGCCGTGGTCGCGCAACTCGACGCGCACGGCATCGCGGCCATGGCCGCGGACATGCCCGAGCGCGACGCGTGGGGGGCGATCCTGCTGAGCGGGCTGGCGCCCGTATCCGCCCCCGAGCAGGCCGGATCCGCGAGCCGAGCCGCCTTCCAGGCCGCCCGGGCCGTGGCCGCCAGCATGGAGGAGCGCGGCGGCGTATTCGTGACCGTGCAGGACACGGGCGGCTGCTTCGGGCTGAAAGACCCCGATCCGCAGCGCGCCTGGCTCGGCGGTCTGGCTGCGCTGGCCAGGACGGCGGCCAGGGAGTGGCCGCGGGCCGCGGTCAAGGCGATCGACTGTCAGCGTGGCGGCCGCGGTAGCACGGCCGTAGCCACGGCGATCGTCGGCGAACTGGTGACCGGCGGGTGCACGCTCGACGTAGGCCTGCGCGCCGACGGCACCCGATGGACCCTGGCCGACGGCGAGCCGATGGCAGCGCCCGCGCCCGAACTGCCCATCTCTCCCGACGCGGTCCTCGTGGTCTCCGGTGGCGCCCGCGGCGTCACCGCGGCCGCGCTGGTCTCGCTGGCGTCTGTCTCGCTGGCGTCGGGGGGCCAGCCGCGCATGCTGCTCATCGGACGCACCGCGCTCGCCGACGAGCCCGAGTTCCTGGCCTCAGCCCGTGATCAGCCAGCCCTGACCCGGCTGCTGGCCGAACGTGGGCATTCCGATGACGCTCCGGCCCAACTGGCCATCCAGGCTCGCGCGATCCTGGCCCGGCGAGAGGTGCGCGCGACGCTCGCCGCTGTCGAGCAGGCCGGGGCCATCGCGCGCTACGCCGCGCTTGACATCACCGACAGCGAGGCCCTGCGCCGCGAGCTGGCCCGGGTGCGCCAGGAATGGGGACCCGTCACGGGACTCGTGCACGGGGCCGGGGTCCTCGCCGACAAGCGCATCGCGGACAAGACCGACGACCAGTTCGACCACGTTTACGCCACCAAGGTCGCGGGGCTGCGTGCCCTGCTGGCGGCCACCGCATCCGACCCGCTGGAACTGGTGTGCGCCTTCTCGTCCGTCGCGGCGCGCTACGGCAACCCTGGACAGTGCGACTACGCGATGGCGAACGAGGTCCTCAACCAGGTCGCGCGGGCCGAGCGGCAGCGGCGACCGTCCTGCCGAGTCCGCGCGCTCGGCTGGGGCCCGTGGGACGCCGGCATGGTCACCGCGTCCCGTGCCGCCCACTTCACCAGGCTCGGCGTACCGCTCATCTCGCTCGCCGCGGGCGCGCGGGCCTTCGTCGCGGAACTGGGCGCGGCCGGCGACACGGCCCCCGTGCTGGTCGCCGCCGCGCCCGAGGGTGACGGCGGCCTGCTGGCGACCGGGCCGTCCAGGGTGGCCGCGGAGGTCACGGTCAACGCGCGCACGCACGGGTTCCTCAGCGACCACGCCCCGGCCGGCGTCCCGGTGCTCCCGCTGGCGATGGCAATGGAGTGGTTCGCCGCCGCGGGACACTCGCGCCACCCTGGCCGCATAACCTTCCTGTCCGACATCCGGGTCCTGAGCGGGATCGAGCTTCCCGACCTGGCGGCCCGCGGCCATCGGTTCACGATCGAGGGCACCGGGGCGGAGCACGATCTCGGCGCACTCGACCTCCGGCTAGTCTCGTCAGCCGGCCCCGCCGCAGCCGCGCTGACTTCACCAGCGGGCGCGGCGCACTACCGGGCACGTCTCATCGCGCCGTTCGCGTCGCCGCGCGCCTGGAGCACGCCCGACGCGATGGGCGAGCCCTTCACCGGGCCCGTCTACGAAGCCGCTGAGCTGTTCCACGGTCCCCTTTTCCGCGTTCTGCAACGGGTGCGGGGCCTGTCCCGCCGCGGTGCCGAGGCGCGGGTCGCCGGGGTGCGCGCGATCGGCTGGGCCGGCGGTCCCTGGTGGACGGACCCCGCCGCGATCGACGGCGCTTTGCAGGCGGCGGTTCTATGGGCCAGGCACGCCACCGGTGACGCCACCTTGCCCATGAGCGTGGACGCGCTCCGCGTCCATCACGCGGGACCAGCCCCGGGGACGTTGCGTTGCCTCGTGCACGCTACATCCATCGCCGCTGACCAGAGCCGCTGTGACATCGCGCTGCTCGACGAGGACGGAGAAGTCCGCACCGAATTGCTCGGCGTGAGCCTCATCCGCCGGCCCGACACGGCGCCGGCATACGGCGCTGGCGCGCTGGGCACCGATGCCGTCGCCGTCACCGCCGCGTCGGCGCGGCCCGCATGACCGGGCCGGACGCGCCGGGATTCGAGCCGGTCGCGATCGTCGGCCGCGGATGCGTGCTGCCGGGAGCACTGAGTCCCGGCCAGTTCTGGGGCAACATAGCCGCAGGCCGGGTCAGCCTGGAGGCGGTGCGGCCCGAGGACTGGCGCCTGCCGCCGGCCGGGGCCGGCACCGGCGAAGCTTCAGGTTCAGGTCCAGCCCGGATGGCGACGGCGGGCCTCGTCCGCGGCTTCGCGGAGGCCTTCGATCCCGAAGGCTTCGCCGTCGACGCCGAACAGGTCGCGGCGTGGGACCCGGCGCTTCAGTGGGTGCTGCACGCGGGCCGGGCCGCGCTGCGCGAGGCCGCAGACCGCGCGCGTCCGGCACGGACCGGGCTCATCCTGGGCAACCTGGGGTATCCGAGCCGGAGCCTGGCCGCGTATGCCGAGCGGATCTGGCTGGCCGGCCGCCCGGACCTGCGCGCCGCCCTTCCCGAAGTACCCAGCGCGGCCGATCCCCGCGCCCGCTTCTGCTCGGGGATGTGGGCGCACACGGCGGCGAACGCACTAGGCCTGCGAGGCGGATCGCTGGCCCTCGACGCGGCGTGTGCCTCCGCGCTGTACGCCGTCAAGATCGCCTGCGACCGGCTGCACGACGGTACCGCGGACCTCATGCTGGCCGGCGCGGTGAGCGGCTGCGACGGGCTGATCATTGATTCCGGGTTCGAGGCCCTGGGCGCGCTGAGCCCGTCCGGCCGCAGCAGGCCGTTCCAGCGCGGGGCCGACGGGCTCGTCCCCGCCGAGGGCACGGCCCTGCTCGCCCTCATGCGACTGCGCGACGCGCTAGCCGCACACGCCCCGGTCCTCGGCGTCGTACGTGGCGTCGGGCTATCGAACGACGGGCGCAGCGGCGGGTTCCTCGCACCCGCTGAAGAAGGCCAGGTCCGCGCCATGCGCGCCGCGTACGAGCAGGCGGGGCTCGGCCCGGAGACGGTGGAGCTGCTGGAGTGCCACGCCACCGGGACGCCACTCGGCGACGCGGTCGAGGCCCGGTCAGCCGCGCGCTTGTTCGGCGGACGACAGGGACCACTGCCCATCGGCTCGGTGAAGTCGAACGTGGGCCACCTGCTGACCGCATCGGGCGCGGCCGGCCTGCTCAAGCTCCTGTCCGCGATCCACGAGGGAACGTTCCCGGCGACGGCCGACGTCGCCGAGCCCCTCGAGGAGCTCCGCGATGGCCCGCTGCGCCTGCTGACGGCGAGCGAGCCGTGGTCGGGACAGCGCAGGCGCGCGGCGATCAGCGCCTTCGGGTTCGGCGGCAACAACGCCCATCTCATCATCGAGGCTTTCGACGGCCCGCCGGACACGTTCAGCGTCGCGGTGCCCGGATACCCCGAACGCGGATCCCCGGCCCCCGCGGAAATCGCGATCGTCGCCATCGGCGCCCGAGTCGCCGGCGGGGGCGCCGGCGCGCTCCGGGACGCTCTTCTGCGCGGGCAGGCCCCGGACGAGCCCGTGCCCGACATCGAGGTCGCGCTCGATGGCCTGCGCTACCCGCCGCGCGATCTCGCTGAGACGCTCGGCCAGCAGGTGCTCGTGCTGGAAGCCGCCCGCGAGGCCGTAACCGGGATCGACCTGCCCCCCGAGCGCACGGCCGTCCTGATCGGGCTGGGCTGCGACCCGGAGACCACCCGGGCCCACGCCCGGCGGCGCCTCGGCGCCTGGCTGCCGCAGCGCGCGTCCGGGCTTGGCGCGGAGGCGGGCAACGGGTTCAGCCCGCCGCTGACCGCCGCCCGCGTCCTGGGCGCCATGGCCAACATCGCGGCCAACCGCATTAGCGGACAGCTGGGCCTGACCGGGCCCGGCTTCGCCGTGTGCGCCGAGGAAGCCTCCGGGATCGCGGCACTGGAACTGGCGGCCCGGGCACTGCGGGCCAGGGAAGTCGACGCGGCCCTGGTCGGCGCGGTCGACCTCTGCGATGAGCCCGTGCACCGCGCCGCCGTCACGGAACTCGGCCTCACCGCGAACCCAGCTGACGCGGCGGTCGTCCTGGTGCTCAAGCGCCTGGACGACGCGCGCCGCGCCGGTGACCGGGTCATCGCAGTGCTTGACCGGGAACCGCCCGAGCGGGAGCCAGGAACCGACGCGACCGCCGATTCCTTGACCGCCGACCTGTTCGGGGCGCCGCACGCCGCCCGCGGCCTGCTCAACGTGGCCGCCGCGGGGCTCGCGCTGCGGCACCGCGCCCGGCCGCTGGCGGGAGCGCGCGCGCGGCCACGCCTCGGCGCGGCCACGGCCGACGTCGTCACCCCGGTGCTCGGCGCCCCGCCCGCCCGCATCCGCCTGCGCGCCGCGGACAGCGCCCCCTGGGCACCCGGTCCCGTGCCCCGGCTGCACGTCTACTCGGGGGCGACGCGGTCGGACGTTCTCGCCGCCATCGGCTCCGGCCGGGAGAGCGACACCGGCCCGGCCCGGCTCGCTGTCCTCGCCAGCGACCCCGCGCACCTGGCCGGCCAGCTCGCCGGCGCCCGGGCGTGGCTCGCCGGCGACGCGCTGCGCCCACCCGGCGTGGTCTTTCGCGAGATCCCGGTCAGCGGCGAGACAGCGTTCGTCTACACCAAGGGCTCGGCCTTCTACCCGGGCATGGGAGCCGACCTCGCGCTTGCCTTCGCCCCGCTGGCCGACAGCATCGACGAGGCCGCCCTGGTCTCCTGGATCTACGAGGGCCGCGAAAAGCCAAGCGACTCCCTCGACCAGATCCTCGCCGTGGGGTTCATCGCGCGCCTGCACACCCGGATCAGCCGGGAGGTACTCGGCATCGAGCCGCAGGCCGCGATCGGGTACTCGTCCGGGGAATCGGCGGCCCTCGTCGCGCTGGGAGCCTGGAACGACGTGACGGCCATGTCCGCCGACGCGCGCACCAGCGGGCTGTTCACACACGACCTGGGCGGCGAACTGCGCGCCGTGCGCCGCTTCTGGGCCCGCAACGGCATCGCGGGGGAGCGGTGGGCCGGCTACATCCTCTCGGCGGATCCGGAGCGGGTCCGGGCCATGGTCGCCGGCGAGCGGGCCGTGCACCTGACGGCGGTCTGCGCCCCCGGAACCTGCGTGGTCGCCGGGGAAGAGCAGGCCTGCGCGGCCTTTGTCGAGCACTTCGACCCGGCCTCCCGCATCCGGATCCAGTACGACCTCGTCGCCCACGCCCCCGAGCTGGCGGACGTGCGCGACCGCTGGCACGCCCTGCACCGCCGCCCGACGACGAGCGTGCCAGGAATCCGGTTCTACCGGGGGGCGACCGGCGACTGGTATCACCCGACCGAGCAGAGCGCGGCGGACGCGATCACCGAGCAGATGCTCTCCTGCGTCGACTTCCCCAACGTGATCGAGCGCGCCTGGCAGGACGGCGTCCGGGTGTTCATCGAGCACGGGCCGGCCGCGCAGTGCACGAACTGGATTCGCCGCATCCTAGGCGACCGGGAGCACGTCGCGGTGGCCTTGGACACGGTGCGGGACCAAGGCCTGTGGTCGTTGTCAGCAGCGGTCGCGGAGCTGGCCGCCGCGGGCGTCGCGGTACGGCACGACGCGCTGGCGGCCTACCTCGCGACGCCTCCGGCCGGGCCGAAGCCGGGCAGCGCCGCGACGAGCAGCGGCGCGACGATCAGCCTGCCCAAGCGCCTCCCCGCGCCGGTGCTCGGACCAGCGGCGGTGCTCGAACCGGAAGCCCGGCGACACCCAGCTTCCGGGCCCGCGGCTCCCGGGCCCGCGGCTCCCGCATACACGGTGATGGAGCGCGCCCCGGACCTCGCTCCCGGGCCGGGCGGCCGCCAGCCGCTGGTGGCCGGCCGCCCGGTGCCGCAGCCGTCTTCCGCGCTCGCGGTGCCGGCCTGGCAGGCTGCCATCACCACCGCGCACCAGCAGTACCTGGACATCCAGGCCGACGCGCACACCCGCTTCCTGGCCGGGCGCGGTTCGGCCGCGAAGCTGGTCGCGGCCGCGGCCAGCCATGGATGGCCAGCGGCGAGCGCGGTCGCCCCCGCCGCGATCCCCGCACCAGCCGCCGCGCCCATGATCATGCCAGTAGCCACGCCGGCAGTGACCGGGCACCCGGGCCCTCGCTTCGACCGCGCCCAGCTGGAGCACCTCGCCTCGGGCCGGGTCTCCGACCTGTTCGGGCCGATGTTCGCCGCCCAGGACGCCGACGCGCGGCAGACCCGGATGCCCGGACCGCCACTTCTGCTCGCTGACCGGGTGACCGGGATCGACGCCGCGAAGGGCTCGCTCGGCAAGGGCACCATCTGGACCGAGACCGACGTGCCCGCCGACGCCTGGTACCTCGACCCCGCGGGCCGCATGCCCGCCGGCCTGGTCGTCGAAGCGGGCCAAGCCGACCTCCTGCTGATCAGCTGGCTGGGGGCCGACCTGCGCAACCGCGGCGAGCGGGTCTACCGCCTGCTCGGCAGCGATGTGACATTCCACGCCGCGCCGCCCGGGCCCGGTCAGACCCTCTCCTTCGAGATCCGCGTCATCGGGCATGTCGTGCACGGCCCGGTCCGGCTGTTCTTCTTCGAGTACGACTGCCGCGCCGGGGACGCGCTGGTGCTCACCGTGCGGGACGGCCAGGCCGGGTTCTTCAACGATGACGAACTGGCCAGTACCGGCGGCGTCCTGTGGGATGCCGCGACCGTCAGCCCGCCCGTGGACGCGCGGCTGGATCCGCCCGCCATCCGGTGCACGCGCACGGCCTTCGACTCCGACGCGATCCGCGCGCTCGCCCAGGGCCGCCCCGACGAGTGCTTCGGTCCCGGGTGGGAGGCGGCCCGCGCCCACGTGCGCACCCCGCGCACCGGATCGGGGCGGCTGCGCCTGCTCGGTGAAGTCCCCGTCTTCGACCCGTCCGGCGGACCGTGGGGACGTGGCTATCTCAGGGCGCAGGCGGCCATCAGCCCGGACGACTGGTACTTCGACGGCCACTTCCACAACGACCCGTGCATGCCCGGCACCCTCATGTCCGAGGGCTGCCTGCAGGCCGTCTCGTTCTACCTCACCGCCTGCGGGTACACCATCACCCGGGACGGCTGGCGATTCGAACCGGTGCCGGGGCGTCCCGCGCGCATGCGCTGCCGTGGTCAGGTCACCCCGGACAGCAAGCAGCTGACCTACGAGGTCTACGTCCGCGAGGTATCCGCCGGCCAGTTCCCGACCGTCATCGCCGATGTCCTGGTGACCGTCGATGGCGTCAAGGCCCTGCACGTCGCGGACTGCGCCGTGCGGCTGGCGCCAGACTGGCCACTCGAGCACTGGCGGCACCTCGGCCCCCCGGCGGTCCAGCGAACGGCGCAGCCGGTACCGCTCCAGCAGCTGGGCGGCCTCGCCGGACACCGCGACGCCGGGCCCGTCGCCGAGGCCGGGGGAATGCCCCTCGGGTACGCCTCGCTGCTGGCCTGCGCCTGGGGCAAGCCAACCGACGGGCTCGGGCCGATGGCCGAGGCGTTCGCCGGCGCGCGCCGGGGACCACGCCTGCCCGGGCCGCCATACCACTTCATGAGCAGGATCACCGCGGTCGAGGGCCCGTACCAGGGCATGGCGGTCGGCAGCGCGGTCACCGCGGACTACGACGTGCCCGACGAAGCCTGGTACTTCGCCGACAACGCCGAGCGCACCCTGCCGGCCGCCGCCCTCATGGAGATCGCCCTGCAGCCCTGCGGGTGGCTGGGCTGCTACGTCGGCAGCCCCGTGCAGATCGACGCGGAATTGCTGTTCCGCAACCTCGACGGCGACGTGCGGTTCCTGCGCGAAGTGCGGCCGGGCACGCGCGGCGTGCGGACCCGGGCCGAGCTCGCCGGCGTGTCCCGGGCCGCCGGGATGATCATCGAGACCTTCCGGGTCGAGTGCCACGCCGACGGGGAGCCGCTGCTGGCGGGCACCGCCGTATTCGGGTACTTCCTCACCACCGCCTTCGAGCAGCAGCCCGGCCTGCCCCCGTCGCCCGCCGAACGCGAGCGGCTGACCGAGCCGTGCGAACACGCCCCGGCGCTCTATTTCCCCGACCCCGCGCGCCGCGCGCGCCAAGCCGGGCCCATGCTGATGATGCTCGACCGGATTACCGGCTACTGGCCCGACGGAGGGGCCGCTGGCCTGGGACGGCTGCGCGCGGAGAAGGACGTCGACCCCGGCGAGTGGTTCTTCCGCGCGCACTTCTTCCAGGACCCGGTCATGCCCGGCTCGCTTGGCGTCGAGGCGATGTGCCAGCTGCTCCAGTGGTACCTGATCGAGCGCGGCGCGGCGGACAGCCAGGGGCTCCCGGAGCCGGCCGCCGGGCCCCGCATCGAGCCGATCATGACCGGCCAGCCGCTGACCTGGAAGTACCGCGGCCAGGTGCAGCCCACTGACGGCCAGCTCACCGTCGAGCTTGAGATCACCGCGGCAGGCCACGACGACCGCGGCAGGTACGCCATCGCGGACGGCTGGCTGTGGGTGGATGGCCGGCGCATCTACCGCGTGGTCGGCCTCGGCATGCGGGTCGTCGCGGGCGACCAGCCCCCGGCCGGAGCCACCGGGCGATGAGCGCGGGGGCCGGCCGGCCGGCGCGCCACCCGCTCGGCAGCAAGAACGCGGCGCTGGCCGCGTTGTGCCTGGGGGCGCTGATCCTCAACGTCGATACCACGATTGTGACCGTTGCCCTGCCTGACCTGGTGCGGCAGACCGGGGCGACGACGACCGACCTGCAGTGGGTGGTGGACGCCTACAGCCTGGCGTTCGGCGCGCTCGTCCTCGCGGCGGGCAGCCTCTCGGACCGCCTGGGCCGCAAAGGCATGCTTCTCGCCGGGATCGCGGTCTTCGGCGCCGCCAGCGTGGCCGGGTCGCAGGCGGGCTCGGCGGCCGGGCTGATCGGCGCGCGCGCCGCGATGGGCGTGGGCGCGGCGATGATCTACCCGTCCACGCTGTCGCTGATCACCAGCGTGTTCACCGGTCGCCGCGAACGGGCCTGGGCGATCGGGCTGTGGGGCGCCTGCGCCGGAACCGGGGTGGCGGTCGGCCCGATCGCGGGTGGCTGGCTGCTTGAGCGCTTCTGGTGGGGCAGCATCTTCGCGGCGATGGCCGTGCTCGCCGTCGTTGTCGCGGTGGGCGTGGCGGCCGCCGTGCCCACCTCGCGCGATCCGGCCACGCCGCCGGTCGACCGGCGTGGCCTGGTGCTGTCCGCCGCCGGGATGGGCGTGCTCGTGTTCGGGGTGATCGAGGCGCCCGGCTGGGGCTGGACCTCGGGCTCCACCGCCGCGGTCATCGCCGCCGGCGTCGCGGTGCTGGCCATCATGGCGGTCGCCGAATCACGGACGGCGCACCCGATGATCGACGTCAGCCTATTCCGCAACCCTCGTTTCACCGCCGCCTGCGGCGCGGTGGCGATGGCGCTGTTCGCGCTGCTCGGCTTCATCTTCTTGATGACCCAGTACTTCCAGGTCGTGAAGTCCTATAGCCCGCTGAGCACCGGCGTGCGGTTGCTGCCGCTGGCCGCGGCGGTCATGGTGACCTCGGTAGCGGGCACCCGGCTGGCGGTCCGGGTCGGCAACAAGGTCATCATCAGCACGGGCCTGGCCCTGTTCGGGCTGGCGATGTTCTGGACATCGCGGGAATCGCAGGCCACCCCGTACGCCATCATGGTGGCCCAGGAGGTGATCCTCGGCGCCGGGCTCGGGCTGACGCAGGCGCCGACGGCAGACGAGGCGCTGAGCGCGGTCCCAGTGGAGAAGGTGGGCCTCGCCTCGGCCATCAACGGATCGACCCGGCTGTTCGGCGGCACCCTGGGGGTCGCGGTCATTGGCAGCGTGGCTTCCTCGCTCTATGCCAGCAGGCTGCTGGGGACACTGCCGCCGGGCTTGCCGGCCAGCGTCGTCGCCACCGCGAAGGGGTCGGTGGGCGGTGCCGCGCTCGCCGCGCGGCAACTGCGCGCGGCCGGCGCGCACAGCGCGGCCCGAGGACTGGATGCCGCCGCCGTGCAGGCGTTCCTGCACGGCCTGGCCTACGGCTGCGCGGTCGCGGGCGGCGTGGCCGCGGTCGGCTTCGTGGTGGCGGTCGTCGCGCTGCCCGGCCGGCCGCGCGCGGATTTAACATCCGCGAATCGAGGAGTCTCTACGACCTTCATGCTGGATCAGGCCGCCAACCGGGACGGGATCGAATCCAGTGGCACGCACCCGGGCCAGCAGCACCCGAGCGCCCTGGTGGTGACGAGTAGGAAACTAATCATTGATAGGTGAGGATAGTCACTGGTGCGGTCCGGGGAAGATATGCCAGCCTTGTAGCTGGCAGGAAACTGCGACAATTAAATAGGCCGGACCCCGCCGAGGGGCGGGTCCAGCCAAGTGCGAGTAGCTTCACAGCAGTATGGACGTAGGGAAGCCGGTGAATAGCGCGAGTCCTGGTTTCCTTACGTCCTTACCGTTAAGCCAGGTCCTCCCGGATCGCGTTCAGGACATCCGGGCGGACGCCCTTGAGGTAGAAATGGTCCCCGCGAAACACGCGCACCGAGAACTCGCCGGTCGTTTCATCTCGCCATGCCAGCATCTCCGCGTACTGGACGGCCGGGTCGGACGTGCTCACGTAGGCCACAACCGGGCAGTCAAGGCGGCCGCCGGGAAGCGGCCGGTACGTCTCCACGAGCTCATAATCCGCGCGCAACGTGGGGAGCAGCATGCTGAGCAGTTCGGGTTCGCTCAGCACCTGCGGCGGTATACCGTTGAGCCGCGCGACTTCGGAGACGAACTCGTCATCGGGCAGCGCGGACAGCCGCCGATCGCTACCGGGGAGCCCTGGCGCCCGGCGCCCCGACACGATCAGGCAGGCGGGACCCTCGCCGCGGGCGGCTGAGAGCCGGCGCGCCACCTCGTAGGCGACCGCTGCCCCCATGCTGTGCCCGAAGAGCGCGTAGGGCCGGTCAAGGTGGAGTTCCAGGGCAGCGCAGAGCGGGTCCACGAGGTCCGCGATGTGCCGGAATGGCGGCTCCTCAAGGCGCCATTCCCGCCCGGGCAGCAGGACCCGGCGGACGGCGATCTCCGGCTGCAGGCAGGCGCTCCAGGGGCGGAAGAAGGCCGGCCCGCCGCCGGCGTGCGAGAAGCAGAACAGCAACCGAGACGCGCTGCAATCCGCGCCGTTCGCCTCATTGACGACCCAGGGGCCGGCGGGGCGGCCGGGCTCCCGGTCGTGCTTAGTCATCAGCGTCTCCTTTCCAGCGACGCCGTCGGCCCGGCCCGGCCCGGAGCGGGCCCGGCCCGGGCCGGGCACCTCACGACGATGTCGGGGCGTCCATCTGCTCGCGCAGGCTGCGCGGCCGCATATCCGTCCAGACCTCGTCGACGTATGCGGAGCACTCCTCCTGGGTTCCCTCCTTGCCCGCCGGGTGCCAGCCGGCCGGGACTTCCAGGTGGGCTGGCCAGAGCGAGTACTGGTCCTCGTCGTTGCGCAGTACCTGGTACCTCGCGTCGTCATCCATTTCGTTCTCCTTCCGGGATAACTGCTAACTCGGATGTGACTGCGGTTCTGGGGCAGCCATTGGCGGCTCGGAATCCTCTGTGCTTTCAATCCGGGAAAATGGCGCATCGCGCGGCTGGTCGGTGACCAGCACGGTAATGGCCGCGATGCCCGCCCTGACCTCGGACAGCCCGCGGATCTTGACCCGCTCGTCGGGGCGGCCCGTTGAACTCGGTCGGGATGCCGGCGCGGCCGGGAAGTCGTTAATAGTGTCGGAGTCAATGTTGTCAGGGCGTTACCGGCCCGCGATAGTGATTCGTATCACCAATGCACTGTGAGGTTTCTCATCAGCTTGCATTGTGGCTGCTCATGCACAGGCAAGCCCTTGGCCGATACCCGTCCCGGACAAGGGTGAATTCGCTCTGGGGGAGCTTTGATCAGATCGGGGAAGCGTCTAGAGCCAGCCCGCGCCTTCAGCGATGCGGATCGCGTCAACCCGGTTACGCGCGCCGGTCTTCCCGATTACCCGGGACATGTAGTTATGGACAGTTCCCACCGAAAGGTACAGTCTTTCGGCGATTTCCATGGCTGGCTCGCCTTGAGCGGCGAGGCGTAGCACGTCCACTTCTCGAGCGGTGAGCGGGCTGACCCGGCTGTTCAGGACGAAGAATGCGAGATCCGGATCAAGTGCCTTCTTTCCCGCGGCGACCCGGCGGATTGCATCGGTGATCTTGCCGGGATCTGAATCTTTCACCACGAAGCCATCAGCGCACGCCGCGATCGCTTCGCGCAGCTCACCGGGGCTGTGGTTGACGGACATGATGATTGACGCGCACGCCGGAACGGCCGCGTGCAACTCCCGGATCGTGGCGAATCCGTCGCGGGCCGCCATGGCCCCGTCCACCACCGCGACGTCCGGCTGCAGCTCGCGCGCGGCCGGGATGACGAGCTCGGGGCGATCTAGCTCCGCCACCACCTTGATGTCGGGTTCGCTGGCGAGGAGAACTAGTAGTCCTGCCCGCATCAAGGCAACGCTTTCCGCGATCAGGGTCCGGATCACAACAAGCCGACCTCCTTCGTCATTGAAGCTACGCCCCCCCGGCTCTCCCTTATTCGGAACGCCTACTGCCCCTGTCCAAACCGGGTATGAGCTCAGTTAGAAAATTCTAATGACCGAAACATCCCCATCTGTGGCTCTCCCGGCCTTCTGCGCAGGTAGCGGGATTCCTCTGCGTAGCATCTGCCAGGCGTTATTAATGGCTTCTCATGACCTGCCCTCGGAAATCCCCCCACTCGCACCAGATCGGTAGCTCCAGTCCCTAGCCTCGCAAGAGCGACTGTGGCGTCAGGGTCATCACCCAGTGAGAGCAAGCCCCTTCAGTACGAAACCAGGTAGCCCTATACTTCCGGACATGGGGCGGGATCGTTGGGACATCAAGGAAGTCGTTTGACCGCACACCTGGTCGGGAGTGCGGCGGCGCGCCAAGGCCATCTGCTGCGGGCAGTGGCCTTGGCGGTACCTACGCAGCCTTACCGGCCAGGAAATCCAGCCCGCGGCTGGAATCTCGCGGTGGGCCAAGCCGGAATTTCGCCGCTAAACGACGAGCCTCGCCATGATCGCAGTCTTCATGGGCGCCTGGCCGGCGTGTTCTTCGCCGGCTCCGGGATGCTTGGCCTGATCACCCTCCCGATTCCCACGCCCGGGCTGAACGTGGCCGCCACCACGGCTATCTCCCTGGCCGCGATGGCGGTCGGCATCGCGGCCTGGTTTGCCTCATGGGGCAACTGGCCGCGGCTGGCCAGCCTGGCCCTCGTGCTGCCCGCGTTCGCGCTCATTGCCCTGATCGGCGTCTATGGCGGACAGGAGCTGCAGACCTACGGGGTCTTCTTCCTGGTCGCCTTCGCGTGGGTGGGAATGTCACAGCGGCCAGGCACGTCGGCGGCCATGGCTCCCCTCGCCGCCACCGCGTACGCGCTGCCCCTGTCCTTCCTGCCGGGCAACGCGGAGCCGGGACTTTACGCGACCGCGATCACCATCCCGGTCTGCGTGCTGGTCGGAGAGGGAATCGCGTGGAGCCTGCGGAGACTCGAGCGGATGGAACTTGCGTTGCGGGAGGAACGGGACCGGACCGAGCGTTTTCGCGAGCTGCATGAAATGAAGGACGCGTTCATCTTGACCGTCTCCCACGAACTGCGGACCCCGATCACGATCTGCCGTGGCCACCTGGACGTGCTGGAGCCGGAGGCGGGCGAGGGGGAAGTGCGGGCGGTCAAGGAGACACTCGTCAACATGCTCAGCCTCATGGCCCGGCTAGTTGAGGACCTGACTACCCTGGCGCGGCTGGACGACCGGGCTCAGCTCAAAAGGGAAACGCTGCTTCTGGATGATTTCACGACCAGCATCGCGAAGAAGGCAGAGCCCATTCTCGGGAATCGCCTGACGATAGACCCCGGCGTCGCTGGCGCGCGGCTTCAAGCCGACCCGCAGCGGCTCACCCAGGCGCTGCTGAACCTGCTGCGGAACGCGGCCGAGCACGCACAGGGAGATTCCCGCGTTCGATTCCGGGTAGCGCCGGAGTCGGCCCGCTGCCGTTTCGAGGTGGCCGACGACGGGGGAGGCCTGGTGCCAGGCGAAGAACAGCTCGTGTTCGTGCCGTTCAAGACCGGATCGTCTCCCAAGGCAGGAACGGGCCTGGGGCTGTCCATCGTTCAAGCGGTCGCGGAAGCCCACGGCGGGGACTGCGGTGTCGTCAACCGGCCGGGGCAGGGCGCGACGTTCTGGATCGACATACCGTGGTCAACGTCCTAGTCGTAGAGGATGAGGAGCTCATCGCGGCGTTCGTGGAAAAGGGCCTCCGCGCCCACGGGTACGGCGTTGTGTGGGTGCGGAACGGGCGGGAAGGGCTCGAGCGGGCCGCGGGAACGGACATCTCGCTCGTGATCCTCGACCTCGGCCTGCCCGACCTGGACGGCCTGGAGGTGCTCCAGGGGCTCCGGGAGCGCGGGGGCCATGTTCCGGTCCTCGTGCTGAGCGCTCGGGCGCGAGTGGCCGACCGCGTCGAAGGGCTTAACCTCGGGGCGGACGATTATCTGGTGAAGCCGTTCGCGTTCGAGGAGCTCCTGGCCCGGGTGCGAGCAAACCTCCGGCCCCGAGGCCAGCGCCCCCCGGGCACGCTTTTGCATGTCGGCGGCGTCCACCTTGACCTCCTGCGGCGCGAGGTAACCGTCGACGGACGATCAGTGAGGCTGTCGGGCCGTGAGTTCGCCCTGCTAAAGGCCTTCGTTACCTACCCTCGTCAGGTCCTGTCCCGTCAGGAACTGCTGTCGATGGCCTGGGACATGCACTTCGACACCCGGACCAACCTGGTTGACGTGTACGTGCGTTACCTGCGCCGTAAGCTCGGCGAGCACATGATCGTGACCGTTCCCCGGGTTGGGTACCGCCTCCGCGACGAGCCCGGGGCGATAGCGGGAACCCCGCCGCGACCGTTCGCGTGACCGTCGGCGCTTATCCCTCTTGTGCGAATCGGCGGGGAGTTGTCCACTCAAGTCCGAAGCCGTTTAGCCGGCCCACCGAGGGCGGGGCGGCTCGGGAACCGGATCGAAGGGGACTCCCATGCGAAAAACTCCACACGGCTGGCGCCTCGGGCTCAGCGCGGGCGCACTGCTGCTCGTGACGCCGCTCGCGACCGCGGCCACCATCTCGCAGGCCCACAGTGCCACCAGTATCAGTGCCACCAGTATCAGTGCCACCAATGCCATCGCCACCAGCGCCACGTCGGCGGCGACCGCCGCAGGCGCCCGGCTGTCGGTCAACTGGGCGCTGTCCGGCACCGCCACGGCGACCACGGCCGAATCCAGCGCTCCCGCGTCCGGCGCGGTTGACGGCGACGCCGGCACCGACTGGTGCACGTCCGGATGGACGGGCGCCCTGACCGTCGACCTCGGTCAAGCCCGGGCGCTGAGTGACCTGGGGATCACGCTGGACCTGGCGAGCCCGTCCGCCTCGGCCTCCATCCAAGTCGCCACCACGGCCGGGAGCTGGCAGCAGGTGCGCGGGCTGCGCGACGTGGCGCTGGACCCCGGGCGCCCGATGTACTTCCCGCTGCCCAGGAACCTGGCCGCCCGGTACGCCCAGCTCACCGTGTACAGCGACACCGGCGCCGACGTCTGCGTGGGCGAGTTCCGTGCCTACGGCGGGGACCGCGCCGCGTCCGCCATGAGCCTGGGCGGGGACCTGTCCTTCACCCCGCAGGAACTCGCCGCGGGCGCCTCGTTCAGCGACCAGGGCAGGCCGGGCACCCCGATCACCATCATGCGGGGCGCGGGCGCCAACTACGTGCGCATGCGGCTGTGGGTGGCCCCGCCGCCCGGCTACAGCGACCTTGCCTCCGATCTCGCCCTGGCCCGGCAGGTCCACGCCAGCGGGATGAAGGTCTACCTGGACATCATGTACTCCGATTTCTGGGCCGACCCGCAGCACCAGGACATCCCGGCCGCCTGGCAGGGCCAGGACCTGGCGCAGCTGACCGCGACCGTCGGGTCCTATACCCGGCAGGTCATCTCCGCGTTCGCCCGGCAGGGCACGCCGGTCGACACCGTGTCCATCGGCAACGAGATCCGCAACGGCATCCTATGGCCCGTCGGGGAGGTCAACTGCACGGGCTGCGGCGGGTGGGACAACCTCGCCCAGCTGCTCAAGGCCGGCGTCGCGGGGGCGCGGTCCGCCAACCCGCCGGGCCACCAGCTGCGCATCATGATGCACTACGACCAGGGCGGCAACTACGCGCTCAGCTCGGCGTTCTACTCCCAGCTCCAGGCGCAGGGCGTGCCGTTCGACGTGATCGGGCTGTCGTACTACCCGTTCTTCCACGGCACGCTCTCGGCGATGCGGGCCAACGTTGACCAGCTCGCCACCCAGTTCGGCAAGCCGATCGTGATCGCCGAGACCCAGTATGCGTGGACGCTCGCCAACGGGAACTCCCCGCTTGGCGACGGCACCGGCGACTTCGTCTGGCAGACCAGCCAGCTCTCGGCCGGCTACCCGGCCACCCCCGGAGGCCAGTTGTCCTTCGTGACCGACGAGGTGTCCATCCTCGCCCAGGTGCCCGGCGGCCTCGGCGCCGGGCTGTTCTACTGGGCACCGGACTGGATCCCCGGCGTGCCATGGGAGCCGGGGCCCGGCATCGGCTCGCCGAACGTCAACCTCACCCTCTTCAACTTCGAGGGCCAGGCACTCCCGTCGATCAACCTCTTCGGCAACCCCGCCGGAGCCTGCGAGCGCGCCAACCCCGGCAGCTCGCCTTGCGTTATAGGGGGCTGAGCGTGATAGGCGGCTGACGGTTCTAGCTAGGCCGGGTCGGCGTCCGGGTGGCGGCGGCGTTGCCTCAGGAGCCAGGGCTCACGACGGCGGCATCGCCGCGGGCGTCGTAACTTTCCACGCCTTCATCGGTGACCTCCCAAGTGCCGTCCGGGAACAGCTAATCATCTTGATAAGGACGCTAGAACTACGCGGCCGGCGGCCGGTGAGGAGGTGAACAGCTTTCAAAGTTCACCGGCGCCGAGGACTCCGAGCTCCAGACGTCCTTCGTCATCGACGACACTTCACTCAACGTGAGCGGGACTGGGCCGCCCCGGCCCGCTGGGAGGCGGCCGGGAAAGGGCGCGGGCCTGGTACCGGGGATTTCACCGCGCGTGAGCGGAAATCTTACGGACCTGGAAAGTCGACGAGGCAATTACGAGGAGGAGCGGCTGCCGTGCAGGCCTATTTCCGTGCGGCCTCGAATGGCGGGAATGGAGCGTGAAAGAAGCCGCTCAAAACTGCCGGTAACTGCTATTGTGATATAATGTCCTCCGAAATCTGGATTTCCGACGCATATCTCCGATCATCGATGCCGCGCACGCAGGGTGTGCTGGACCTGCTGGCCCGGGTCCGGCATCCCAAGCCGAGCCGGGTCGCCGACCTGGGCTGCGGGCCGGGCAACAATACCGAGTTCATCGCGCAGCGCTGGCCGGACGCGCTCGTTATCGGCGTGGATAGCTCAGCCGACATGATCGCCACCGCGCGCGAGCGGGAACGACCCGGGCGGCTGGAGTTCTACCAGGCCGACCTCACCGACTGGCAGCCGGACGAGCCCTTCGACGTCGTGCTGCTCAACGCCGTGCTGCAGTGGATCCCCGGGCACACCGCGCTGCTGCCCCGGCTCGCCGCGCTGCTGGCCCCCGGCGGGGTGCTCGGCTTCCAGATGCCGGGCCGGGTGCCCAGCGGGCCCGGGACCAACGCCATGCTGGACATCGCCCGTCAGATGACCGGCGAGCCGCAGTGGCGGGACAAGCTGAGCGATGCCTACGCGGACAACGACCTCCTCGATCCCGTGGGCTACATCACCGCGCTCGGCGACCTCGGGCTGCGGGCCGAGGCGTGGGAGACCTGGTACGCCTACCCGCTGACGGGTGGCGGTCGCTTGGTGGAGTACGCGACCGGCGCGATGCTGCGACCCGCCCTCGCCCCGCTCACGCCGCCGGAGGCCGAGCGGTTCCTCGCCGAGTACTCCCGGCGGGTTAGCCTCGCGCACCCGCCGCTGCCGATCGGCGGCGAGAGCGTCGAGGTGCTCCACTTGTCCCGGGTCTTCGCGGTCGGGCAGTCCTAACCAGCGCAGGTCAGCCGGCCTGGCCCGATGGCGGGAGAGCGGCGTCATCGGGCGAGCTGGGACCGGGAGGGGCGCTAGGTGCGGAAGCATTGACCGGGGAAGCGCTGTCGAGTTGGGCCGCTACCTCGCGGAGGGTGGTGCGGAGCCAGGTGAGGGCGGGGTCGGCGGCGCGCATGGGGTGCCACCAGGCGGCCTCGGTGAGCTCGATGGCGGCGAGCGCGGGCTCGGTGATGG
>JAICUO010000662.1 GCA_025935815.1 Streptosporangiaceae bacterium | reverse complement strand
AGGTGTGGGACCGGATCAGCGACCTCGCGGCGCTGGATACATATGTGCGCCGCGCCATGGTCAACACGCACATCTCCACCTGGCGCCGGCGGCGAGTCGATGAGTACCCCACCGATGAGCTGCCGGACCAGCCGGTCGGCGACCCCACCGATCAGTACGACCTGCAGGACGTGGTCCAGCGTGCCCTTGGGCGGCTACCCCGGCAGATGCGCGTCGCGGTCATCTTGCGCTATTACGACGACCTGACCGAGCCCGAGGTCTCCGCGACGATGGGGGTGACGGTGGGGACGGTCAAGAGCACCGTGGCGCGCGCCCTGGCCAAGCTGCGCACCGACGAGCAGCTGTGCGCGGACATAGCGCCGTACCGGGACGGGGCCGTCTTCCGCATCCCCGCGCCCCGCCCGGACGGCGATCCGGACGGGGCGGCGAGCGCCGTCATTGACGGTGCGCCGGGCGTCGTTCCCGGCGCGGTGCCTGGCCAGCGCGGGGTCCCTGGCCAGCGGGGGGCGCCCGCTCCGGGCGCGACCGCCCGGACGCGGCCCCCCTCGTGAGGGCGGGGTTACCAAAATGCGCGCCAACGTGGCACTATCACCGGAAAGGGCATGGGGACCTGCGCGATCCGAAGGTGGAGGCGGCAGTAGCAGTGGACAGCACGATGATGGATATCCCGCTGACGGTCACGTCGATAATGCGGTACGGGACCACTTTGTTCGGCGACAAGGAGGTCGTTACCTGCGCGGGGCCCGAGCCAGCGCGACGCCGCTCCTATGCCCAGGCTGGCGAGCGCGCCGCCCGGCTGGCGAGCGCGCTGCGCGGCATCGGCGTCGACGGCGACCAGCGCGTGGGCACGTTCATGTGGAACAACGCCGACCACCTCGAGGCCTACCTCGCCGTCCCCTCGATGGGGGCCGTGCTGCACACGCTGAACATCCGGCTATCGGCGGACCAGGTAGGCTACATCGCCACCCACGCGGGGGACTACGCGGTCATCGTGGATGAGTCCCTGGTGCCGCTGTTCGCTCCGGTGCTGGAGCACGCGGCGGACATCAAGCACGTGATCGTCACCGGGGATCCGGCTCGCCTGGGTGACCATGAGTCGGCCCTCGGCGGCCCGGGGCGCGCGGTTCATTCTTACGAGGAACTGCTCGCCGCCGCGCCGCCCTCCTTCGCCTGGCCGGCCATCGACGAGCGCTCAGCGGCGGCCATGTGCTACACCAGCGGCACGACCGGCCTGCCCAAGGGCGTGGTGTACAGCCACCGGTCAACGTACCTGCACTCCATGGGACCGTGCATGAGCAACGCCATGGCTCTGTGCGAGCGCGACCGGGTGCTCCCGGTCGTTCCCATGTTCCACGCGAACGCCTGGGGCCTGGCGTACGCGGCGCTGCTCGCGGGCGCGGACCTGGTCATGCCGGACAAGTTCATGATCCCCGCCGCGATCACCGCCCTCATCGAGACCGAGGCGGTGACCCTCGGGGCGGGCGTGCCCACGATCTGGGGTGGCATGCTCGCGCACCTGCGCGCCGCCGGAGGCGACATCTCGTCGCTGCGCCTGCTGGTCTGCGGGGGCTCGGCGCTGCCGGAGTCGATGATGCGGGCCTACAAGGCGGAGTTCGGCGTCACCATGCTGCACGCGTGGGGGATGACGGAGCTGTCCCCGCTCGGGTCGGTCGCGCACCCGCCGGTCGGCGTCACCGGCGAGGAGGAGTGGGAGTACCGGGCGAGCCAGGGACGGCTGTTCTGCACCGTCGAGGGACGACTGACCGGCGACAACGGCGCGGTCCTGCCGTCCGACGGCAAGGCCGTCGGCGAGCTGGAGGTGCGCGGCCCGTGGATCACCGGCTCGTACTACAAGGACCCGGCGCCGGAGAAGTTCCATGACGGATGGCTGCGCACCGGTGACGTCGGCACTCTGGACGGCGGCGGGTTCATCCGGCTTACCGACCGGGCCAAGGACGTGATCAAGTCCGGCGGCGAGTGGATCTCCTCGATGGAGCTGGAGAACCTGCTGATGGGCCACCCGTCCGTCGCCGAGGCGGCCGTCATCGGCGTCCCCGACGAGAAGTGGGGTGAGCGGCCGCTGGCGGCCATTGTCCCGGTCGAGGGCGCGAGCCTGACGACCGAGGAACTGCGCGCCTTCCTCGCCGAGCGGGTACCGAAGTGGCAGGTCCCGGAGCGCTGGGCGTTCATCGCGGAGGTCCCGAAGACCTCGGTCGGGAAGTTCTCGAAGGTGCGCATGCGCGAGGCCTACCAGCGGGGCGAGTACGCGGTGATCGAGGCCCGCTAAACCCTGGTACGCTGAACGACACCGCATGGATGCGGCTGTGCTCGCACCGCCGTCACTCCGCGTGGTTGGAGGATTCGCCTAGTCCGGTCTATGGCGCCGCACTGCTAATGCGGTTAGGGGGTGACCCCTTCCGGAGTTCAAATCTCCGATCCTCCGCTCCCAGAACGGGCACTTCCCCTCGGTGGCGGAGTGCCCGTTGTCTCGTTGCCTGGTTTTGGCATCGATGTCCGTTTCGCGTGGTTCCCGAGATGGCGGCGGCGCGCTTGTGCCGCTTATGGGCGTCTGCGGCTTAACGTGCGTTTCGTATAAAGAGTTGACGAAGTGCCCAGTCGCGTGGTCTGCTGGCAGACAAGAGTGGGGCAATGGCGAATACGGGGCTTCGTGCCGCTCTGGAGGCAATGGTGGCGATCCTTCTTATTCTTGCCATAGGTGGCGTCGCCTACTGGCAGTGGCGGGTGTCGTTGCGCAGGTGGCCGTACCGGCCGTGCCGACGGTGCGGCGGGTCGTCGCGGACCGAGGGCAGTACCAAGCAGCGCTTCGGAAGGTGCCCGCGGTGCAACGGGACCGGGCGGCAGCTGCGCCGGGGGGCGCGGGTGTAGCTGGGGGCTGGCCGCCGCGGCAATGACGGCCGCGATTCTTCGTTTCGCATGAAATGTCGGCGGGCGTGTGCTTTCCTGGCCTTGAGCCGAATCTTGCCTGGTGGCAGGGTTTTGGGGGGCGAAATGGGGTACCGGGGGGCGGGAATGCCGGGGCCGGGTCGGCGGCCTGAGCCGTCATGGCCTACGGTCATCGCGACCACGATCCGGCTGTGGGCTGAGCGTCATCCCATCACGGGCGCCCGGGCGCTGCGAGGGCGCGGGGTGCTGGCGGTGGCCGTGGTCATCGCGCTCGGGGCCGCGATCGCGGGAGTCTTCATCGAGCGCGGGCTCGCGGTGCGCGAGGATACGTCCTCCGGTGTGGCCACATCGTCGGGGGCAGCCACGCCGGCGACGGCCGGGACAAGCACCGCGGTCCGCTCCGGTTCGCCGGCCTCGGCTCCGCCGCGATCATCCAGCGCCCTGGGGGTTTCCGCAGCGACGCGCGACCAGACCGCGCACTGGATCGCGGCGCAGGTGGCCGCCAGCGCGATCGTGGCCTGCGATCCCGCGATGTGCGCCACGCTGCAGGCAAGCGGGATCACCGCGGGCAGGCTGCTGGCGCTGGGGACTGCCGCCGCCGACCCGCTCGGGTCAGACGTGGTCGTCGCCACCCCCGCGGTGCGCGGCCAGTTCGGCGGCCGGCTGGCCGGCGTGTACGCGCCCGCCGTGATCGCGAGCTTCGGGTCCGGCGCCGGGCGGATCGACGTCCGCGCGATAGCGCCCTCCGGGGCCGCCGCCTACCACTCGGTCCTGGCGGCGGACCTAAGCGCCCGGATCTCGGCCGGCCAGCAGCTGCTGCGCAACCGGCGGATCATCGCGCCCGCTGCCGCGCGGGCGGCGCTGCTCGCCGGCGGGGTTGACCCGCGGGTGCTGATGACGCTGGCCACGCTGGCCGTGGAGCAGCCGGTGCGGATCCTCTCCTTCGGCGACCCGTCGCCCGGGGCGAACTCGGCCGAGCCGCTGCGCGGCATGCAGGTCGCCCCGCTAGCCAGCGGGAGCCCGGCGAAGTCGAGCCTGCGGTCCATGCTGTCGTTCCTCAGCCAGCAGCGACCGCCGTTCGCCCCGCTGCGGGCGAGCATTGTCCATGCATCCGCGCTCAGCGCGGAGTACGCCGCCCCCAGCCCGCTGGGGCTGCTCGGGGGTCATTAGCGGCAAGTAAATGGTTTGGGTAGGGGAGGGACCCGTGAAAGTACCACTTCCCCACGCTGGCGGTGTACGGCCCGGCCCCCGACCCGGAACTTCGCCTCATCACCTGCGGCGGCACCTTCGACCCGGGCACGCGCGCGTACCTCAGCAACGT
>JAICUO010000671.1 GCA_025935815.1 Streptosporangiaceae bacterium | reverse complement strand
GGCAGTTCGACGCCCAGGTCGCCGCGGGCCACCATGATCCCGTCGAAGGCGTCGACGATGTCCGGCAGGACCGCGACCGCCTCGGGCTTCTCGATCTTGGCGATGAGCGGGACCTGGCGGCCCGCCTTGGCCATGGCCTTGCGCGCGAGCATGGCGTCATCGGGGCTGCGGACGAAGGACATCGCGATCATGTCCACGCCGATCTCCAGCGCCCAGCACAGGTCGGTCTCGTCCTTCGCGGTGAGCGCGGGCGCGCTCACGTTGACCCCGGGCAGGTTGATGCCCTTGTGATTGGAGACCTTCCCCCCGACGACCACCCGGGTCAGCACGCGGTTACCGGACACGGACAGCACGTCAGCCTGCACGTTGCCGTCATCAATCAAGATCCGGTCGCCGCCGCGCACATCCCCGGGCAGCCCCTGGTAGGTCGTTGATGCCTCGCGCTGGGTGCCGGGGATGTCCTCGGTAGTGATCGTGAACTGCTCGCCCGCGTTCAGCACGACCGGCCCGCCGGGGAAGGTGCCCAGCCGGATCTTGGGGCCTTGCATGTCTGCCAGCACCCCCACGGCGCGGCCAACGTCCCCCGACCCAGCGCGGACGCGGTGGTAGACGGCGAGGTGGTCATCGTGCGTGCCGTGGCTGAGGTTGAGCCTGGCAACGTCGAGGCCCGCGCGGATCAGGCCGGTTATCCGCTCCTGGCTCGAGGTCGCAGGCCCCAGGGTGCAGACGATCTTCGCGCGGCGGCTCATCGGACATAATCCCCTTCCAGTGGTCTAAACCACCTTAGCGGATGATCTTGGCGCCCTGAGCTGCCCCGCGGAACGTTCACGAGGTGTTCGTCGCGGCCTCAGGAACGGCGTACCGTGATGGCCGTCCAGGCTCCGACGTTGATCCGGTCCCCGTCCCTGAGCGGCACTTTCTCGCCGACCGGGATGTCCGCGCCGTTGACCTGAGTGCCGTTGGCGGACCCGGGGTCCAGGACCGCCCAGTCGCCGCCGGGCAGGGGAATGAGGACGGCGTGCAACCGGGAAACCCCCGGGTCGGCGGGCGGGCCGGTCAGGTCGATCTCGGGGTTGAGGCCACGGGAGGCGCTGTGCCGGCCGATGCGCATCTCGGCGCCGGAAAGCCGGAACTGGCGCTCGGCGCAGTACACCGGGAAGTCGATGTGGTCGGCGTCAGGACCGCTGACCGCCCGCACGCTGTCGTAGTAGCCGCGATCGGCCCACACCAGGGCGGTCCAGCTCGCCACGGCCGCCGACGAGGGGCCTGAGGGGCCGCTCGGCGGCCAGGCGGGGGCCGACGCCGCGGACGGGTCGGGCGGCAGGGGCGCGGGCCATTCGCCCGGCGGCGGCTGTGCTATCGACGGCTGCGCGGCCGGCCGCGGGGCCGCCGGCTCCGGGGCGGCCACGGGCCTGACCTCCGTCGGCGGCAGCACCGGGCCAGGCTGGGATATCACTGTCGGGTTCGGGCCCGGCTGCCCGGAGGCCGGGTTAGCCTGGCCGAACAGGGTGCCGCCGGGAAGCCGCCCGGTGGTGAAGTCCAGGCCGCACCCTTCGCAGAATTTCCCCGTCCGGGCGGTCCCGCAGTTCGGGCAAGCCACGGCATCTGGATGGGCACTGGCATCTGGATGGGCACCGCCCCCCGGGCCGCTGGCCGCAGGAGCATCGCCCTGAGGTGCGGCACTGCCGGGAGCGGCACCGGACGCGGGCCGCGCCGGCCCCCACGGGTCCGGGGACGGCTGCGCCTGTGACATCGGGCCAATCAGCAGGCCGCAGACGTCGCAGAAGTCATCGTCCGCCGAGGTGTGACCAGCGGGGCATACGGCCATCGCTACCCGTGCTCCTTCCTCACCCGCACGGTCTTCGTCGACCGGGTGTCAAGCGCCATCTCATCCTCGTCGGCGACCTTCTTCTTCAGCCGCACCGTACCGGTCGCCTCATCGATGACATCCACGACCTTCGCCAGCAGCCGGGCGGTGTCCTCATTGCCGGACTTCTTGGCCAGCGCCACCGCGCGCCCCAGCCGGGCGGTGGCGGTGTCCTCATCGCCTTGCTTGCGCGCCTCCAGGCCCTCCTGGATGACCGAGGCGAGCTCGGCCTGGCCGGTGTAGTGCGCCACTCGCGGGTTCATCTTGGTGGACAGCTGCTCGTCGTCGGTCCAGATGGCACGGACCAGCCCCTGGCCGAGTACCTGCGGGCCGCCCGGCGTGGTGACGACCAGGCTGATCCGCGCGGCGAGCATCTCCTGGCCGACGCCGCCGGGCTGGACCCGGATGCCGACGTGGTAGTCGCGGCTCTCGCCGGGCCCCCACGCGCCGGTCGGGTAGTCGCCAACCTGCCCGGTGGCCGTCGCGCGGCGCGCGCTCAGGTCCTCGACGGTGGGCGCGACCTGCTTGACGAACCGGACCTCGGCCTGCTGCGGTGTCCATACCCGCAGCGCCACGTCGGCCACCTGCTTGCTCATCGCGGTGTGCATCATCGACTCGAAGTCGGCTGCCAGCCCGGCCGGGTCGGGGACGATGTCCACGGTCCCCAGCAGCGCGGTGGACACCTTGCGCAGCTCGCTGACCTCCCAGTCGGTTCCCACGCCGCGGCAGTCACAGCTGAAGTAGCCCTCGCTCGCGCTGATGGCGGCGGCCAGTTCCTCGGGCGTCTCGTGCTGGTTGCGGCCATCGGTCAGCAAGATCGCGTGGCGCAGGGTCGCCGGGCTGGTCGCGAAGATCTGGCGGGCAAGCTGCAGCCACTTCCCGATCGCGGTGCCGCCGCCTGCCCGCAGCCCGCTGATGGCCCGCTTGGCCTCGGCCCGCGTCTGGGGGCTGGCCATCGCCATGGTCCCGTTGGCCGGGTACACCGGCTTGGCGAAGCTCGTGCCCGCGATGACCGCGAACCACACCCCGTCCCGGACGACGTCGACCGCCGCGGAGGTGGCGGTCCGCGCCTGGGTGATCTTGGTATGCGGGACGTCCATTGACCCGGAGCAGTCAATGATGATGATCTCCGCACTGCCCGACCCCGCACTCGCGACCGCGGCCTCGCCAGGCGTCCCGTCCGACGTCACGGTCGCGATGGCGCTGACGTCACGGGCGCCATCGTAGAGGTACTGGTTGTGGTCCACATCCACGGTGAATGCGGGCTGGCTCATGAGGGAATTCTCCTCGCTAGGTCCTCGGTCTTCACGGCGTCCGGAGCGGGAACGGCACCAAGATGGCGGTGATGTTATCCCGGCCGCCAGCGTCATTGGCGACCTTCACCAGCGCGGCAGCGGCGTCCAGCGGGCTGGTGAGGGCGGCGGGCAGCGCGAGCATCGTCAGGTCGGCTGCCTCTGGCACGTAGTTCCACAGCCCGTCGGAGCACACGAGCACCGCGCCGGGCCCGGGTGGGGTGAACCGGGCCACATGCGGCTGCGGGTCGGGGAAGTCGGCGCCGAGCCACTGCGTGATCACGTGCGCCTGCGGTGAGGCCATGGCGTCCTTCTCGGCGAGCACCCCGTTCGCCACCAGCTCCGCGGCCAGCGAGTCATCCCTGGTCAGGCAGGCGGCGTCCGCGTCGGCGAGCCAGTAGGCGCGGCTGTCGCCCAGCCAGCACACGGTAACCCCGTCCGCCCCGACCACTGCCGAGGCGTAGGTGCAGGCGGGCGCCCCGTCCGGGCCGGCCACCCGGGTCAGCGCGTGCGCCGCCGCGCGGACGGCCGCCAGCGACGCCTCCCCCATGTCATCACCGACCCGGGCCGATGTCAGCAGCACCCGGACGGCCTCCTGCGCGGCGGCCAGCGATGCCTCATCCGGTCGCGGGGAGGTCGACACCCCGTCGCAGACGACGGCCAGCGCCACCGGCCCGTCCGGGGTCCGCGGCGCGGCGAGCGCCATCGCGTCCTCGTTGCGGGAATGCCGCTGGCCGCGGTCGGTCACGCCGGCCATCACGCCCAGGTCCAGGTCAACGTGGTCGCGGCTGGTAGGCACCTTGCGCCCGCAGGACTCGCAGTAGCCGTCGGCGGTGACGGCGGCCGACGGCGCGTCCGGGTCCGCCGCGCACACGGGGCACTGCGGGACGTACCCTGGCTGCCCGGCGCTCACCACGGGCGGCGTGAGCTCGGTGCCGCACGCCTCGCAGAACCCGTCCCAGACGCCGACCGGCTGGCCGCACGCCGGGCAGGGCATGTCTTCGGTC
>JAICUO010000514.1 GCA_025935815.1 Streptosporangiaceae bacterium | reverse complement strand
GTCGAGGAGCACGTGCGGGTCGGGCCTGATCGAGGCCACCACCTTCGTGCCCTGCAGGCCGGGGAATGCGGTGGGGCAATCCTCGGCGGCCGAGAACGGAGTGTCCCGGTAGCTCCGGCAGCCCACGGCACCGGGGACTTCCGACGCCCAGCCCGGTGTCGGGGAGGGGGGGTTCCAGGCGCCCGGGTTGGCGCCCAGGACGATTCCGGAGACGGCCGCCCGCGCGCGGGTGCTCGCCAGGAGCGGGGCGGCGAGCCCGGCCGCGCCGGCGATCCCGACGCCCTTGAGGAAGGTCCGCCGACTGGCGCGGCCGGATGAGACTGTCGCTTCCGGGGGCTGGTCCGTTCGAGCCGCGTCGCTCACGACACCTCCTGATTGCGTGCTGATAGCGCGTACACGTTATTGATTGTGAATCGCCCGGGGAGCGGTGTCACCAGTACGAGACAGACCAGCTTCAGGGAAACCGGCTGGGGCGGGCCGGGGAGGCGGATGCCCGGCGTGCCGCGGGGCCGCCGGGTCATGATCGTAGGGTTCATGGAAAGTCTCGGCCGTAGCCTGATGACGCCTCTTGATCCCGGATGCGGGGCTACCGTTGCCGGGGCGAGCTACGTAGGGGCTTTGGAGGTGGCCATGAGCGAGCAGGGATGGCGGCGGTTCCTCGCCGCGGAGGGTGTCGCCGACTGGGTGGTGCTGCACGGCGGCGCGATGGCCGTCTTCCGGGTACCGTCGCTGGCGGAGGCGGCCCGGCTGGCGGAGGCGGTCGCGCGGATCCCCGGGCTGGACGGCGTGCTGATGACGCTCGCCGATGGCCAGCTCAGCGTGCGGCTGACGCGCGGCGTCTTCCGGCTGGAGGAGCGGCATGTTGAGCTGGCCCGCGCGGTCTCGGCCGTGGCCCGGGAGCACGGGGCCACGGCCGACCGCACCCGGGCGCAAGAGGTACAGCTGGCCATCGCGGCCCAGCCCGACGCGATCGACGCCGGCTTCTGGCGGGCCGTCCTCGGGTACGCCGAGCTGGCCGACGACAACGCCGTTGACCCCCTTGGCCACGGATCGACGGTCTGGATGCAGGGCCTCGACCCGGCCAAGTCCCTGCGCCACGCGATGCACGTCGATGTGTCCGTCGCCCGCGAACAGGCCGAGCAGCGCCTGGCGGCGGCCCTGGCCGCCGGCGGCCGCATCGTCGACGATTCCGACGCCCCAAGCGCCTGGATCCTCGCCGACCGCTCCGGCAATCGGGTCTGCATCGCCGCGTGGCCAGACGGCGCTGTTATTCATGACCATTGCTGTGGCTAACGAATGAATGCTGACAGCTACTGCATGCTTTCCAGCATTGTCCTGCTCTCCGACGCACGGTAGCCCGCTCTTGAAGCGCGACAGGGGTCGCCCTTACTCCGCTGTCGCTACCTGGTCGACGCGCTCGATCGTGATCAGGTCGCCTTCGATGACGTACAGGACGCGGTACGCACCGACGCGGAGCCGGTGGTAGCGGCCGCGATGAAAGCCATCAGCGGGATACGGGTCCTCGGCGAGGGCGGCGGCGGCGTCGACGACGGCGCGCATTCCGGCCTGGTCATGCAGGTAACGGCGGGCTGACGCGACGGCTATCGGCGCCCACTGGACGGTCACCCGCCGAGGAGCTCGCGGGCAACGTCCTCGTGTTTACGGGCACCCGGCGCGCCCGCCGCGAGCCACTCGTCATGGGCCGTGAGGAGCGCGTCGACCTCGGCTTCCTCGATCAGCTCGGGCGGCGCGTGGCGCTCGATGGCGCGCAGGCGCCGGAGCTCGGTCAGGGGGACGATCGCGGCAGCCTCCCCGCCGAGGTGGATCACCTCGAACGGTTCCTGCGGGGCATACCCGTCTGCTGGCTGCGCGGTCACAGGGAGAACGCTACCGCCGGCGGCGGGCTGGCGGGTCGCGGCGCGCGCAGAAGGGCGCAGGCAATATGAGCGGCTTTGAGTCCCCGGCGCGCCGGGGATCCGGCCTGGTACGTTGAGCCTGGCTCGACCATACGAGCGCATGGAGGGCGTGGGTGGAAAGCGGCCGGCTGGAGGCGTTCAGCGATGGCGTCTTCGCCGTGGCGATCACCCTCCTCGCGCTTAACCTGGTCGTTCCCGGCCCCGGGCACAGCCCGCTGGCCGAGCAGCTGGCCAGCCACTGGCCGGTCTTCGCGGCGTTCGCGGTGAGCTTCTTGACCATCGGGATCATCTGGGTCAACCATCACGCGCTGTTCCGCAACTTCGCCAAGATCGACCGGCCGCTGCTCTTCTTGAACCTGCTGCTGCTGTTCTTCATCGTCTCGATCCCCTTCGCCACCGCGACCATCGCGGACTACCTCACCCGCGGCGGCGGCGACGCGGCCCTGGCGGCGGCGATCTACCAGGGAGTATTCCTGGGGATGTCGCTGAGCTTCGGCGCGCTGCTGTGGTGGTCGATCCGGCGGGAGAACCTCAAGACGCCGCTCACCGGAACTGGCGCCCGCTGGGCCTTCATCAGGTTCGCCGGCGGCAACGTGGTGTACGCGGCCGCCATCGGGGTCGCCTTCCTGAGCCCGCTGGCCTCGCTCATCGTCAGCGGGCTAGTGGCCGTCTACTACGTCTTCGAGCACACGCCCGCCCAGGCTGGGGCTGCGGGCGAAAACTCAGCAGCCAGATCCGGATCTGAGCCGTATGATCAGTGACAGCGGAGGCCATGAGGGAGCTTCCTTCTCATCTGCTGTTAACAGGAACTAGCTCCCCCGCTTTCCTCCGCGCGATCGTGAGGCCATGAGGCTGCTTCCTTCTCTCCCTTATGGATCTGAGGGCGCGGGTTCGAGTCCCGCCGTCCCGGCGCGAGCCGGGACGTAGCTCAGCTGGCAGAGCATCAGACTGGAACTAGCTGCCTCGCTCTCCTCACAACGCAAAGCGCCCCCGCCACCGCCCGCATAGGGCAGCGACGGGGGCTCTTCGGTATCCGGCCTAGAACATGCCCTGCCACTTGGCCCAGCCGCCGCCGATCGTGACGCGGGCCGCGAACCCGCCGTGGCAGTTGCCATTGAAGCGGTACAAGGTGCCCTGCCGGTCGCGGGCCAGCAGGTCGTTGCAGCCGTCAATGCTCAGGTCGCCGATGCTGATGACCGCGTTGTAGCCCGACCAGCCGCCGCCCACCGGCTGCCGGCCGGCGAAGCCGCCGCGCCCGTTGCCGGCCAGGCGCCACATTTCCCCGGACTTGTCGATCGCCAGCAGGTCGCCGTGGCCATCGCCGGTCAGGTCGCCCGCGCCGACCAGCCGCGCGTAACCGCCCCACGAGCCGCTGATCTGGACCCGGCCGCGGAACTTGCCGTGGCCGGCACTCGCGAACAGCCACAGCCGGCCCGCGCTGTCGCGGGCGACCAGGTCCGGCTTCCCGTCCCGGTTCAGGTCGCCCGGGTAGGCGAGGGCGTTGTAGGCGTTCCACCCGGCGCCGAGGTTGATCGACTTCACCACCTGGGTGTTGAAGTACGACTGCCCGATGCCGAGGTAGGCGCGCAGCTGCCCGCTGCGGTCCTTGACCAGGATGTCGGCCAGGCCGTCGCCGTTGAAGTCGCCGAACGGCACGATCGTCGACACGCACCCGCTGTAGGGGCATAGCGCCCAGTTGTCGGTGTACCCGTTGTCGGTCAGCCCGCTGCTGGTGCGGGCACCGTTGACCCAGTGCGCGGGGCCGAGGGTCCCGCCGAGGTCGACCAGGAACCCGGGCCGCCCGTCGCAGTCATAGCTCCGGTACGGGATCTGCCCGCAGTTCACCACCACCGGGCCGCGGGTGACGGTGGTCGCCGCGCCGGAACCCGGGGTGGTCACCGACAGCGACCACGTATAGGGGCCGCTGTACGCCTTCGCGCCGTTGGCCAGCCGGCCATCCCAGGTAAGCCCTATCCCGAGGCGGGACGCGCCCCCGGACCCGGTGTGGACCACCTTGGTGGTGCCCGCGTTGCTGATGGTCAGCGTCCATGACGTCACCGGCCGGGACAGCGCGACGCCCTGCCGCCACGCCCCGTTGCTGTCGAAGTAGATCCCGTTGGCCTGCTTCAGCACCGAGGCCGACGGCTCGGTGACGGCCGTCGGCGTGGCCGGCACCCCGGCGTTGATCACGTGGACCGAGTCGTCGGCCGCCACGTAGGCGATGTCGCCGCTGTACTTGTCCACCGCCCAGGTGATGTTCCGGTCATCCGAGGCCGGCCCCGCGGGCACGGTCGCGAGCGTGACCGGCGCGGCCACCGAGTCGGCGTGCACGTCGTACATGACCAGGTCACCGGAGGAGCTGTCGTGCTGTACCAGGTAGCCGTCACCGAGCAGCACCGGCCCGGCCGGGACCGCGATGCTGACCCGGTTGACCTGGTCGTACACGCCCGCTGGGCCGTTCGGCCCGCAAGACCAGTAGACCCAGCGCTGCGTCGCCTGGATCTCGGTGGCGGCGCAGTTCGCGCCGGTCGCGACCGGCGTGGCCGTCGCGCTCGTGTCCAGGTCGGTGGCCTGCAACTGCCCGCCGCCGGCGCTGCGCCACAGCGTGTCGAACCACAGGCCGGCCCCGGTGACCGGGCCGGTAGTGACCTGCGAGAAGCCGACTTTCACCAGGTACTGCCTGGCCGGGTTGGCGCCGTTGACGATTGCCCAGCCCGGCGACGCGTCGACGATCGTCCCGCTGGCCGATGCCAGGGTGGTGGTCATGCTGCTCGACCTGGCGCTGAGGATTTCCCGCAAGTTGACCGAGGTCGCCGTGTCGGCCGCGAGGAACGACGTCCCGTAATCATTGCCGTCCACGGTCCGCACGCACGATCCGCCCGGTGCGCACGGCAGCGGGCTGGTGAGCGGTCCGCCGTCGAGGTCCGTCAGCGGCGACGAAACCGCGTCAAATGGCGGAAGTAGGTGGTTGAACATCAGGTAGCGCGGCTGGCCCCCCATCGGCGGTGCCTGCTCGATGTGGCGCACCATGCCCTGGGAGATGGTCAGCCCGGCGTTGGTCATCGGCCCGGTCAGCGGGAGCACCGGCGTGCTGACCAGGTTGTCGCCGCCGTCCACGGTCAGCCGGCGCACGGACCAGTCGGCCGGGCCGGTGCCGCCGACGATGAGCGCCGCCCCGTCGGATGTCTCCGCGATCGCGCCGCCGCCGGTTTGCGCTTTCGCGGCGGCCTGGCCGGCGGCCGCGCCCGACAGCGGCACGTCGAGCGCGGGCTGCGTCGGGTAGCTCACGCTGGATTCCGCGATCGCGGGGACGGCGATGACGTGGTCCCCGGCGAGGGCGATCAGGTCAGTGCCGGACACGCCCGGCAGCGTCACCGTCGCGGGGGTCACGCTCGTTCCCGCCAGCAGGCCGGCGCGGGAGTACTCCTGTACCGTCTGGGTGCGCGGGTCGTAGACCGTGACGTTGCCCGGCGACAGCACGACCTGGCCGCTGGTGTTCCCGGCGGTGCCGGGAATCGGGATGAGGTTTCCCGTCGCCAGGTCCAGCAGCGCGTCCTGGATCACGCCATTCACCGTGTAGGCGATCACCATCGCGGTCGCGTCCACGGTCAGCGGCCTGGCGGCGGCCAGCCGGCCTCCGGCGGGGAAGGTCACCGGGGCCTGCGTGGCGGTGCCGTCGGATGCGAACGTCAGCACCTCGAAGCTGGACGGGCTGGTCGCCTCGTTAACGGCGAACGCTGAGCTCCCGGCCACGCCGAGCACGGTGGTCTTGGCCGGGATCGGCCAGTGCTGCCAGGTCATCGTGGCCAGGTCGAGCTCGCCGACGTCACCGGCCGGGTTGCCCGCCGCC
>JAICUO010000653.1 GCA_025935815.1 Streptosporangiaceae bacterium | reverse complement strand
GGGGCGGCCGCCCCACCGCATCTGGCGCCGGGCAGTGGACGAAACAGCGGAGGAAAGACCAGGACGCCTCATGGCCGCTGGCCGACGCGGCAGGCGTGCGGGTGCCTTAGCCGGGCAGCGTCGTCTCCTCGCCGCTGCGGGCCGGGAACTGGCGGGTGCCGTTCACCTCGCTGGTGATGGTTACTCCGGTGATCTCGGCCGGGATTCCGCCGGGCGGCTCGCCCTTGGTGTTGGCGGCGCGCAGCCCGATCAAGATCACGGCGCCCACGAAGAAGGCGGCGCCCAGCACTGCCCGGGCGTAGCCGCCGACCAGGGCGTCCGGGAGCGCATGATGCGTGGCCACCAGCGAGTTGGTCCGGGCGGTGGCCAGCGCGGACAAGATGGCCAGGCCAAGGGCCACGCCGAGCTGGAACGAGGCGGTGATTAGCGCCCCGGCCAGGCCCGCCTTGTCTGGCGCCACGCCGGCGTTGCCGGCGATCTGGACGCCGACGAATACCAGGCCGAGTCCGAGGCCCATGATCATCATGGGCGGGAAGATGTCGGTCCAGTAGTGGCCGTGCACCGGGATCCGGGAGACCCAGTAGATGCCGCCGGTCGCGATGATCGCCCCGGCGATGATGAGCGGGCGGGTGCCCAGGCGCGGGACCAGCCCGGAGCCGCCGATCGAGGCGATCATGACGATGGCCGCGACCGGCACGTAGGCCGCGCCGCCGCGCAACGCGGAGAAGTGCAGGACTTCCTGCATGTACAAGGTGATGAAGAAGAAGACCGAGTTGAACCCGGCCAGGCCGAGCACCTGCGCCGCGTCGGTGGCGGCCAGCCCCTTGACCTTGAAGATCGACAGCGGCAGCACCGGGTTGGGGTGCCGCCGCTCGTTGATGACCAGGGCGGCCAGCACGACCGCCGCGCCCGCCAGCTCGCCGATCGTCCAGCCAGAACCCCACCCGTTGTCAGGCGCCTTGATCAGCGCGTAGATGAGCAGGGCCATGCCGGCCGTGCCGAGGAACGCGCCCGGCACGTCGAAGCTCGCCAGCCGCGACCGGCGCGGCGCCTCGCCGCTGATCAGCAGGTACGTCGCGATGAGCACGAGCGCGCACAGCGGCGCGTTGATGTACAGCACCCACCGCCAGCCCGGGCCGGAGGAGATGACGCCGCCGAGGATCACCCCGAGGACCCCGCCCATGCCGCCCATGGCCCCCCATCCGCCGAGCGCCTTGACCCGGTCGGTGCCGGTGTTGAAGCTCGTGGTGAGGATGGACAGCGCGGCGGGAGTCATCAGGGCCGCGCCGAGGCCCTGGGCGAGCCGGGCGCCGACGAGCGTCCCGGCGTTCGGGGCGGCGCCGCCGATGACCGCGGTGATCCCGAACACCGCGGTTCCCGCGGCGAGCGTCACCCGACGGCCGAGCAGGTCGGCCAGCCGCCCGCCGAGCAGCAGGAAGCCCCCGTAGGTGAGCACGTAGCCGCTGATGACCCATTGCAGGTCCTGCTGGGAGAAGTGCAGGTCGCGCTGGACGCTCGGCAGCGAGACGTTGACGATCGCGATGCCCATGAAGTCCAGCAGCGCGACCACGAGCAAGAAGGCCAGCGTCAGCCGGCCCCTGCGGGTCGCGAGGAAAGACGCGCCCGGGGGCGACGTTGCTTCCGTCATGACAGGAATCCTCCGTAACGTACTCTTGGTATAAGTCAGTTAACTAACTAAATAGCGAGCCGGCCTCGGGCCATCTCCCGGGACGCGATGGAGATGCGGCGCTAGGGCACCCGGAGCTCCCTCAGGTGCTCGTGCACCCACTGGTCGAAGGTGCGCCCAGCACCTCGACCCCGACATCGGCGACATCCCCGGGGTCGGTCGGGGTATCGCGGCCCTCGCCGACCGGCAGCCGGATGACGCCCGCGGCGTGATCGATCCACTGGGGGAAGTTGGACATGAACGTCGCCGGGCGGATGATGGTCCAGTCGATGCCGGTGGCCCGCAGGCTGGCCTCCGCCGCCCGCTGGTTGATGGCCAGCGGAACGTCAGCCATGAAGTCAGCGTCGAGCTGGCGCCCGGAGAGCTTGACGATGTGCCGCACGCCGGAGCCGCGGGCCGCCGCGTAGACGTTTCCTTCCAGCTCGGCGATGTTGGTCCCGTTCGAGACGACGAAGAGCTTGTCGGCGCCCGCGAGGGCAGGGGTGATCGTCTCCGGCCTGGCCAGGTCGCCCGTTACGACCTCGAAGCCCGATCCCAGCCCCGCCGCCTTCCGCGGGTCCCGGACCAGGGCCCGAACCCGGGCGCCGCGGCCGGCCAGCCGGGGGACGAGGTGCGAGCCGATCGTCCCGGTGGCGCCGACCACCAGGATCAGGGGCTTGCTCATGGGCGCTCTCCTCCGTGCGGCGGCAATGTTTTGTAGTGATAACTACAAAACTATGGCCCTCCGGATGGCCCCCGTCAAGGGCATGTAGTGTTGACTACATAAATATCCGCCGCCCGACCGCGAGGGGACGCCGATGAGCAAGCCCGGCCGGCCACCCCGCCTCGACCGCGACAAGGCCATCGACCGCGCGATGCTGCTGTTCTGGGAGCGCGGCTACGAGGGAACCACGCTGGAGGCGCTGCTGGAAGCGATGGGCGGCATCAAGCCGCCGAGCTTCTACAACGCCTTCGGCTCCAAGGAGGAGCTGTACCGCGTGGTAACCGAGCGCTACGCCTGCACGTTCGGCAAGCCCGGCCTCGACGCCCTGGAGGCATCACCGAGCGTGCGCCAGGGCATCGCCGGCCTGCTGCGCCTCAACGCCGAGAACTTCACCCGGCCGGGATACCCCCAAGGATGCCTCCTGCTGTCCGGGGGCGCCCACTGCGCACCCTCCAGCGGCGCGGCCGAGGCACACACGACGGCAATGCGGCGGCAACTGCCGCAGACCCTCAGCGCCCGCCTGCACCGCGCCGTCGCCGAAGGCGACCTGGACGCCAGCGCCGACATCCCGCTGATCGCCGCGTACTACACGACGGTGCTCTACGGCCTCGCCCAGGGCGCCTCCGACGGCCAGGGCCGCGAGACCCTCCTCAAGGTCGCCGAGCGCGCGATGGACGCCTGGCCGGGGCTGGCTGAGGGGAGCGCCGCCGATCGCGCGGTTCACGGCTAAGCCACGGCCCTGCCGCGGGCTGGGCACGACCGCGCCTCCTGTCGCGGGGCGGGCCCAGCCCTGGCCTGCGGGCGGGCCGCGGGCCAGCCAACGGAGGCACCGCCCGCCCGCAGGGGCCTCGCGGGGGTCAGGACCCCAGCAGCATCTGCTCCAGCTTGAGCGGGTCTTGCAGGTAGACCCCGCCCGCGCCGGCCGAGGCGTCGTCGGGGAACACCACGGTCTGGTGCGCGCCCAGCGCCGCGATGATCCTCATCGCGACGACCTCGGGGGGTGCCTTCGCCGCGTCGACGCCGGCCAGCATGTCGGTGTCGATGCCGCCGGGGTAGGCGCCGAGGACGGCGATTCCGCGCTCCCGTAGCTCGGCCCGCAGTGCCTGGGTGGCCGAGTGCGCGGCCGCCTTGGAGGCGCTGTAGCCGGCCATCGGCGTGACCGGGGCCAGCGCGATGAGCGTCAGCACGTTGACCACCGCGGCGGGCGCGTTCCGTTCCAGGGCCGGGACGAAGGCGCGGGTGACGCGCAGCGTGCCGAGATAGTTGGTGCGCAGGTCACGCTCAAAGGCGTCCAGGTCCCCGTCCAGCGCGCTGCCGAAGGTCAGCACGCCCGCATTGTTGACCAGGACGGTCACGTCCTGGGCAGCGGCGGCGGCCTGCTTCACGCTGGCCGGGTCGGTGATGTCCAGGGTGAGGGTGGTCACCCGGGGGTCGGCCGCCACGTCCGCGGCGACCGCACCGGGGGTGCGTGAGGTGGTGTAGACCTTGGCCGCGCCGGCGCGCAGGAGCTCCTGCACTAGGCGGGCTCCCAGGCCACGGTTGGCGCCGGTAACCAGCGCCACGCTTTCATTGAGGTTCATGAAAGAACCGTACCGATCAGCCCTTGAATGAGGCGATGCCTGAATCAGGCAGGATCTTGCCTGAAACACTCACTGGATCGCAAGTTTCGTTAGGGCTGCTATCTTGATGGCATGGATGCGCTGGCAGCGGTGCTGGAGGTGGCCGGCGTGCACGGCACGGTCGCGGCCACGGTCAACGCCGCCGACCCCTGGGGCCTGGCGCTGGACGCCGTCCCCGGCGCGGCCTTCCACGCGATCACTGAGGGGACCGCCTGGCTGGGCACCCGGACAAACCCCAGGGCCCACGGCAGCCACCGGGTCGGGAACAACATCCCGCGCGACGACCCCGGCATCCGGCTCATGCCCGGCGACATCGT
>JAICUO010000869.1 GCA_025935815.1 Streptosporangiaceae bacterium | reverse complement strand
GTCGGGCGCTCGATGATGTGGTCATCGCGCAGCGGGCGGACGGCGGTGCCGATCGCGAAGAACTCGGTGGTGTGCGAGCCCCAGGTGTGGCTGTGCTGGCGGAGCTGGACCCCGACGATGCCCTCGGCGTGCAGCGCCTCCGCCTCGGCCTGCATCCGCGACATCGCCAGCTCGCGGGCGTCGTACAGCGCCTGGGTGAACTGCTCGATCTCGACGTTGCGGCCGATGTTGCCGATCATGGACCCGAACCGCTGGTGCGCGACGTGGTACACGCAGGTGCCCATGACCATGCCCAGCGGGGCGTAGCCGGCCCTGATCCGCGTCCAGAAGTCCTGGCCGGACAGGTCGGAGGTGAATGGCTGGCTCTTGTTGTTGCGCCAGTTGGTCACCCCGCCCCCGCCGGCCCCCGGCTCGGCCTTGACCGCGGTGCCCACCGCGATGAACTCCGCGACGTCGGCGCCGAACTCCTTCATCTCCACGTCCAGCCGCACGCCCACGATGCCGTCGGCGCCCAGCGCGTCCGCCTCGGCCTCCATGCGGGTCATCGCCAGCTCGCGCGCGTGGTACATCGCCTGGGACAGCACGTCGAGCTCCTGGTTCTTGCCCCAGCGGCCGATCTGGATGCCGACGTGGTAGATCGAGGAGCCGAGCACCAGGCCCAGCGGGCGGAACCCCGCCTCCCGGACGAGCAGGAACTCGTTGACCGACAGGTCGGAGGTGAAGATTGACCCAGGCCTGCCCGGTTGCAACTCCGCCAGGCGCTTAATAGCGTCCTTGGGGACCCCGGCCCCGGTCAGGTCGGTGGTGTTCGTCATGGAGCGGCCCTCCTAGAGCCTGTTCGCGCCGATGTTGGTGCGTGCCGCCTGGCGGCGCTGGGGGTCGAGCGACATGATGGCCAGGGCCGGGGCCCCGCGCGTCTCCGCCGACCGGGAGAACCGCACGATCGCGGTCCCGATGTTGGTTGCCTCGACGATGTGGTCGCGCCCGCCTTCTTGCGCCGGGCACTCGCGCTCGGAGACCCGCATGTCCATGCCGGCGATGACGACCCCTTCCGCGCCGAGCCGGCTGACGTCTTTGTGCAGTTCCTGCCGCGCGTCGTGCCGCGCGTCGTTGACGAGCTCGGTATAGCCGGTGACCTCGGTATTGCCCGCGCCCCAGCGGGTCTGCGCACGGGTCTGCCAGTCATCGTGGCGCGCCGCGATGGAGATGCCCAGCGCCAGCCCGGCCGGCGCCCAGCCCTTGGTGATCAGCTTAGCGAAGTCCTGCCCGCTCAGGTCGGAGGTGAAGGGATGCTTCAGCGCGGGCGCGCCGGGGGCGCGGACCGCGGTGCCGATCGCCTTGAACTCAAGCCCGCCGGTCGGGAAGGCGCCGATCGTCAGCCGGACGCCCACCACGCCGTGCCCGCCGAGCGCGGAGCACTCGGCGACCATCCGGGCGATGGCCTTGCGCCGGGCCTCGTACATCGTCTTGACGAACGGCGCGAACGACGCGTAATACCCGCGGTTGCTGGACACGGTGGTCCGGGCGCGGTTGTAGCCGCCGTAGCCGTACCCGGTCCATCCGCCGGGGCAGCTGTAGCCGCCTGTGTAGCCGACGTTGTAGACGGCCGCGCCGAGAACCTGGCCGGCCGCCTCGAAGCCGACTGACCTGATCGCGGCGAACTCATCGCTAGTCAGCGCAGAGCTCCAGGTGCCGCTCTTGCGGATCTCTGCCAGCCGTTGCCGCGCATGCGGCGGCAGGTCATTGGACGGCGAGACGTTGCTCACGAACGCCAGTGTAGTCCCGGGCGTGACTCCCGGGGCCCTGCGCTTATTAGGGTCCTGCTTAGGCGCCAGGCGCAGGCCTATTACGGGGTATCGCCGACCCGGCGCACTGCCTACTTGTCGTACTCCCGATTGCGCTCGCGGACCTTCTCCAGCGCGCGCTCGGCCTCCGCCCGCGTGGGGTACGGGCCCAGGAGGTGCTTGCCGGGGGTGGGGGTGTCGCCTGGCTCAACCTGCATGGTCTTGGTGTTGAACCACCATTGCTGTTGTTCGCCGGAGTTTGCCATGCCTACTAGAATCGCAAGATATGGCCACCTTGCTCAACCCGGGCCGGCTTTCCCCGCCACGGCAGGTTCCCGCTTCCATCGTCCGCCCTGAGTACGTTGGCAAGGACAAGCCGACGCTCGGCGAGGGCGACGTCAAGGACAGCGAGACGATCGCCCGCATGCGGGTGGCCAGCAAGCTCGCCGCGCAGGCGCTCGCGGAGGTCGGCCGGAACGTCGCGCCCGGCGTGACCACGGACTTCCTGGACAAGGTCGGCCACGAGTTCCTGGTCTCGCGCGGCGCGTACCCCTCAACGCTCGGCTACCGGGGCTACCCCAAGTCGCTGTGCACCTCCTTGAACGAGGTCATCTGCCACGGCATCCCCGATGACACCGTCATCGCCGACGGCGACATCGTGAACATCGACATCACCGCGTACATCGGCGGCGTCCACGGCGACACGAACGCCACGTTCCTGGCCGGGAACGTCGACGAGGAGTCGCGGCTGCTGGTCGAGCGCACCCACGAGGCGATGATGCGCGGCATCAGGGCCGTCGCCCCCGGCCGGCCGCTGAACACGGTGGGGCTGGTGATCGAGAAGTACGCGGGGCGCTTCGGCTACGGGGTCGTCCGCGACTTCACCGGGCACGGGATCGGGACGACGTTCCATTCCG
>JAICUO010000618.1 GCA_025935815.1 Streptosporangiaceae bacterium | reverse complement strand
CAGCCAGCTGCCCGCGAGAACTAGGGGGAACAGGCATGGTCCGGCACAGTATCGCGGGGCACAGTATCGCGGGGCACAGTATCTCGTCGCCTGAGGCGAATGGCGTTTCCTGGGGCTGAGCGTCCGTCAGCCGGGTACCCGGGGCCGCAACCGGGTACCCGGCTGACGGTCTTTTCCTGCCTGCGCGGCAGCGCGTTCCTATCTGCGCGGCAGCGCGCGGGCCATCTCTCGCAGTAGCTGGACGGAATCCTGGGGTGGCAGCGCGGTGTCGCGCAGCAAGGCGAAGGCCCGCGCATGGCGGGATACGTCCGCGGGCGAGTCCAGGCTCGCCCCGCCGTGCAGGCCGCCGAGGTGGACGATGCCAAGCCCGGGAATGTCGCCGAATCGCAGCACCGTCATCGCCGCCGCCCCGGCCGCCGAGTGCGCCCCGGCGGCGAACGGGAGCACCTGGACAGTCACGTCGCCCACCGAAACCCCGTCTCGCGTCCCCAGGTTGGCCAGCCGCCGCAACTGCCGGCGCATGACCTCCGGCCCGCCGACCAGCTGCCGCACGGCGCCCTCGGCGAGTACCACTTCCAGGTGAGCGCGGCGCTCACCGAGCACGATCGCCTGCCGGATCAGCTTGGCCTTGACGGCCAGCGCCCGCTCCTGCTCATCGGCGTACCCGGGGTCAGCGTCGGCCAGGGCTCGCGCGTAATCCTCGGTCTGCAGCAGGTCCGGGATGACCTGCGCGTGGAAGCTGAGGATCTCCGTCGCGGAGGCCTCCAGCAAGACGAGGTCGGCGCCCGCTTCCGATAGCACGTCCCGGTACGAGCGCCACCAGCCATCCTCATGCCCGTAGTAGGCCAGGGCCACCAGCGCCTCCTGCTCGGGCGCGGGCACGCCGTACTCCGTCAGCAGTTCCCGCAGCCGCTGCGCGGTGATCCCGCGCTGGCCGGTCTCGATCCGGCTGATCTTGGACCTGTCGCAGTCCAGGACCCGGGCCGCCTCCTCGATCCCGTATCCCACGTTCTCGCGGTACTTCCGCAGCGCCGCCCCCAGCAAGCGGCGCCGCACAGAGGGTTGTCCGGTCACGGTTCGCTCCTCCACTCAAGGCCTTGTAGACCCACCTAGTACCGATGTTACCTCCAAAAGATAATGTAGCATCGAATGTATCTTCGCCTAGCCTCGACACGCCCTCGCCAGAAAACTCCCTCGCGCTTCTCGCCGTCCTCGCCCCCGCCCCGCCCCGCCCGCACCCGCCAGCGCTCCGCGCCTCTTGCTGTTATCAAAGTCACGCCGAGACTCCGCCATCCCGCACTCGTGCGTCTTGCTGTTATCTATTCCGTTTCATGATCGTGGGTGGGTTGTTAGTGATAGCGGAGTATCACCAACGAACCACGATCATGGAAAAGCGCGCCCGCGATGCGGGGCAGGCGTGCGGGGGGCCTCCCCAGATAACAGGGCGCTGATCAGCGTCCGGATACGGCGCTCGGACACTGGCGCGGGCGTCCCCAGGGTCTGGGCGAACTGGCTGACCCGCAGCTCCTCGATCATCCAGCGCGGGGCTTGCGCACTCTCGGTCGCCCGCGACTCCGGCGCCAGCGCGGCGAGGGCGTCGGCGTACTCATCCGCCACGCCGTGGATGACTGCCATGAGCTGGGCGTCCCGGCCCGGGTTGTCCGGGAGCTTGTCCAGCCGCCGCTCGATCGCGCGCAGGTAGCGGGCCACGGACGGCAGCCGGGCCAGCCCGGCTTTCGTGAGGTAGCCCGGGCCGGCCAGGCCCGCGAGCTGCTCGCGGACGTCGGCCACGGCCGGCTCCAGGACCGGGCTGCGCAGGCCGTCCAGCCGGACCTCGATCGCCTGCGCCAGGCCGAGCGTGGTCTCCGCCCACTGCACCACGGCGTAGGTTTCCGCGTGCAGCCCGCCGCGCACCACCTCGGCCAGCCGCGCGAAGCCCCCGGCCGTCCACGCGGGGCCGCCCGCCTGCGCGATGAGGCTGTCGGCGGCGCAGGCGACGCAGTCCTCGAACAGCCTCGCGACGCCGCCATGCGGGTTCTTGCTCAGCAGCAGCTTCTGCTGCGTGGTCAGCCGGGCGGCGATGTCCTTGACCGGGGAGCGCGCGCCGAGCAGGGCCAGCCGCCGGGTGCCGGCCACCATCGCGGCCCGCGCCGCCTCCCGCGTCTCGAACAGCCGGATGTCCACCGCGGCCCCGGTGTCCACCAGCGCCGGGTACGCGGTGACCTCGCCGTCGGTGAACACCTTCGGCAGCTCGCCGAAGGACCACTCGGTCAGCCCCTTGCGGGTCAGCGCGCTGGCCCGCGCCGACAGCGTGGCCCGCAGCCGCGGCCGGAGCTGGCGCTGCAGCTGCGCCAGGTCCTTGCCGGTGGCCAGGACCTTCACCGTCCCGCCGCCCGCCCCGTCGGTGACCCGGAAGTTGATCCGCAGGTGGGGCGGCAGCTTGCCGGCGTCGAACTCCTCCGGCAGCACCCGCACCCCGCGCAGCCGCAGCAGCTCCCGCGACAGCACGTGAGTGATCTCGCCCCCGGGAGCGCGCCCGTCGGCGCCCAGCGCGGCGAGCACCTCCCGGGCCACGTCGGGCGCCGGGACCAGCTCACGGCGGCGGGCCTTGGGCAAGGACCGGATCAGCTCGGTGACCAGCTCCGCACGCAGCCCCGGGACCTGCCAGGAGAACTCCTCCGGGCGCGCCTGGTTGAGCGTCGTGAGCGGGATGTCGATGGTGACCCCGTCCGCCTCGCTACCCGGTGAGAACTCATACGAGACTGGCAGGGCTGATGCCCCGTTCTTGCCCCCGGGGGTTTCAGTCGTCCAGACCTCCGGGTAGGCGCCATGGTCGAGGCCGGCCGCCGCGGCCGACAACAGGTCCGCCATCGTTAGCGTGAGCAGGTCCGGCGTGGCGTGCCGGGCCTTGCGCCACCAGGCGTCGAAGTGCCGGGCCGAGGTGACGTCGGCCGGGACCCGCCCATCATAGAAGTCGTGCAGCACGTCCTCGCTGACGACCAGCCCGCGGCGGCGCGCCCGCTGCTCCAGTTCGGCCGCCTGCTCCATCAACTCGTGGTTATCGCGGAAGAAGTGGTGGCGCGTCTCCCAGTCGCCTTCCACCAGCGCGTGCCGGATGAACAGCTCCCGGGAGGCGACGGGGTCGATCGCCCCGAAGTTCACGGTGCGGTCGGCGACGATGGGGATCCCATACAGGGTGACCTTCTCCGTCGCGACGGCGCCGCCGCGCTTCTTCGACCAGCGCGGCTCACTGTAGGACCGCCGCACCAGGTGCCCCGCCAGCGGCTCGATCCATTCGGGATCGATCGCGGCGGCCATCCGGCCCCACAGCCGGGACGTCTCCACCAGCTCGGCCGCGACCACCCAGTCGGGGGTCTTGCGAGCCAGGCCGGAGCCGGGGAAGATCGCGAACCGGGCGCCGCGGGCCCCCAGGTACTCCGGAAGCGGCCGCCTGCCCCGCCCGCTCCCAGCCGCGTTCCCCTTCGCGTCCACCACGATCTTCATGCCGACGTGCGACAGCAAGCCGGCTAGCAGCGAGCGGTGGATGAGGTTCCGTTGGGGCGAGGTCGACCTGACCGGGACGTCAAGGTCAGCGGCCAGGCTCTGCAGCTGCCCGTGCAGGTCCTGCCACTCGCGGACCCGCATGTAGTTGAGGAACTCCGCCTTGCACAGGCGGCGGAACGCCGAGCCGGACAGCTCCCGCTGGCGCTCGGCGAGGTAGTCCCACAGGCCCAGGAAGCCCAGGAAGTCCGAGTCCTCGGCGGCGAACCGCTTGTGCGCGGCGTCGGCGGCCGGCTGGTTGTCGGCGGGCCGCTCGCGCGGGTCCTGGATGGACAGCGCGGCGGCGATGATGAGCGCCTCTCGGGCGCAGCCGTTGCGGCCGCCCTCGAGGATCATCCGGGCGATCCTGGGGTCGACCGGCAGCCGGGCGAGCTGCCGGCCGGTGTCGGTGAGACGGCCGCCGTCGAACGCGTTGAGCTCCTCGAGCAGGCGGACGCCGTCGTCGATGGCCCGCGGGTCGGGCGGGTCGACAAACGGGAACGCGCGCACGTCCCCCAGCCGCGCGGCCGCCATCTGCAAGATGACCGAGGCGAGGTTGGTCCGCAAGATCTCCGGGTCGGTGAACTCCGGGCGCGCCTCGAAGTCCTCGGCTGAGTACAGCCGGATGCAGATGCCGTCGGCGACCCGCCCGCAGCGGCCCTTGCGCTGGTTGGCGCTGGCCTGGGAGATGCGCTCGATGGGCAGGCGCTGCACCTTGGTCCGGTGGCTGTAGCGCGAGATCCGCGCGGTACCAGGGTCGATCACGTACCGGATCCCGGGGACGGTCAGGCTGGTCTCGGCGACGTTGGTGGCCAGCACCACGCGGCGGCTGGCCGTGCTTCGCTGCGCGGGCAGCTCGAAGACGCGGTGCTGCTCAGCTGAGGAAAGCCGCGCGTACAGCGGGAGGATGTCCAGGCCCGGGCGGCCCTTGAGCGCCTCGGCGGTGTCGCGGATCTCCCGCTCGCCGGACAAGAACACCAAGATGTCGCCGGGCGGCTCGGCGAGCAGCTCATCGATCGCGTCGCTGATCGCCTGGACCTGGTCGCGATCGGGATCGGCGTCCGCCGCGGCAGTGCCCT